>JBDTFL010000680.1:0-7438 GCA_039937955.1 Polyangiaceae bacterium
GGAATGATTGAAATCTCCGGAGGGCTCTCCGCCGCCATTGGTGTCGGGCGCCGTTTTACCGCCGCCACCGCCGCCCGCTTTTTTCTTGGCGGCATCCCATGCGGCTTCGAGATCTTTCGTTTTGAGATCGGGGTCGAGCGCAATCGATCCGTCGAGCTTGATGGCATCGACGAACGCCGCGGCACCCGCGTCTTTGTCGAGCTGACCGCCGATGTCGACGACGCCGAGGTCGCGCTTGAGCAGCGCGCGAAGGTTTGCCGAGCATTTGTCGGCTCCGCACGATGTGATCGCCTTATTGAGCTTGTCGGCCGCTTTCGAAAAGTCGGTGGCGAGGTAATCCTCGTCCATCGCCTTCTTTTGCAGCGCCTTGGCAGACGCTTCGGTCGCCTTGTCGGCGAGTGCAGCGGACGAAATGAAGACGGCGCTCAGCGCAATGGCGAGCGCGAGTCCCAGACGAAGAAAAATCGGATTTCGCACCCGGTTCGCATACACCGAAATGCCTAAAAACGGGTGCTCTTTATGTAAATACGTGGACCCTCCACGTATTCGAAGGGATCACGGGCTAAGCGTGAAGGTCGCTGGAACCAGCGCGCTCGTCGGCTCGTAGGTGATGGTGCCGGTCGCGCTGAAGCCGCTTGTGAAATTCGCAGCGTTCACCTCGCCGGTAAATCCGCATGCGTCGCCGCTCTGAGTCGAAGGATAAACGGTGTACGTGAAGTGACCAGTGGAACCGATGCCAGAGATGCTCTGGAAGCAACCGCTCGGAATCGAAGGATTGGTGACGACCAAGTCGCCGGTCCATCCGGTGTCGGGAGTGGTCGATGTTTCGACGTGAACGTCGATGCCGTCGGACACCGCGGTTCCACTCGGCAAGGTCGGCGCGGTCGCAAGCGCGGTGAGTGTGAAGAGGCAGTCGTATTCGACGCCGATGCTGTTGGTTTGCTGACTGCAATCGGGTGAGCCATAGCTTCCGGTGATCGTGATCGCACTCGGTGTGCCATCGCCGGTGGGCGGTCCGGCGTCGCTTCCTTGCACGCCGCCGTCGGGCGTTCGCGTTCCGCCGTCGGACGGATTGTCTCCAGGAACCGCTGCGTCATCACCGCCTTCGGTACCTCCGCCACCTCCCGGACCGCCGTTGTTATCGCTCGACGAAGAGCATGCAGCCGAAATGGAGACGACGAGAAACGACGAAACAATCACGAGCAAGCGGTTCATGCGTCGACACATCGCAAGCGATATGCCGCGCTCAACACCTCACGATCGAGCTTGTTTTCTGCGGGATCGCGCGTGATCCACAGCTCAAAAGAAGACTCCCCTCGCCACCACAGTCGACTCGAGTCTACGCGCGTTTTTCCGGAAGTTACGGATTGGCTTCGGTGCGAATGAATTGCGAGCGGCGATTCAGCGCGCGATTTTGCGGCGTCGTGTTCGGCACGATGGGCTGGGTCATGCCGTAGCCCTTCGACACGAGTCGCGATCCTTCGATGCCGTGCTGCTCGAGATATTTGCGAACCGAATCCGCGCGCGCTTGCGACAGCTTCAAGTTGTATGCAGCGGCGCCGACGTTGTCGGTGTGACCTTGGATTTCGAGCCGAATTTTCGGGTTTTGCTGAAGCACGTCGCGGACAGCATCCAAGATCGGGAAACTCTCCGGCTTGATGGTCGCCTTCGCGGTGTCGAAGTGAATCTGTTGCGTAATGCGGATTTCGTGAGCGGTGACGATGACAAGACCCGGACAACCCGGACGACTTCCGCCCGGCGAGCCTGGCGTATTCGGGCAAATGTCATCGACGTCCAAAACCGTGTCGTTGTCGTTGTCCGGATCCGGGCAACCGTCATCGTCTTGGAAGCCGTCGAAATCTTCCGGCTTGGTCGGGCACTTGTCTGCGACGTCCGGAATGCCGTCGACATCGTTGTCGGGATCGGGGCAGCCGTCCTGATCCAAATAGCCATCCATGTCCTCCGGATCGAGCGGGCACTGATCTTTCGAATCCGGAATCGTGTCGCCATCCGTGTCGGGATCATCCGGGCAGCCATCTTCGTCTTGATAGTTGTTCCAGGTCTCGGGCTTGTCGGGGCAGCTGTCGACTGCGTCGGGATAACCGTCGCCGTCACGATCTCCGGGCTTCGCGGCGTGCTCGGTGCAACGGTCCGCGGGGCTGTTTGCAAATGCGGCGCGTGCGTTCGGCTCGGCGATCGCGATGTGCTCGTCGGCGTTCGACATCTCGCCTTCGTCGAGATCAATTTGCGCAAATTCCAGATGTGACTTCGCGAGCGCGAGCTCACGCGGAGCGCATTTTTTGGCTCCATTTCGTTCTGCGTCGGCGACGACTTTCGTGAGGCCGTCGACGCGACCGCGCATGACCGGACCATTCGCGCAGCCGCTCACCACGACGATCGCGCCGAGAAAAAAAGAGCCGAGCCGAGCCACGCGCAGGCGTGCAGATGAAGTGCGCGTCACGGACCGCCTGCAACCGTCGCGGCGTGTGCAGCTTGCGAAAGCTCGATCGCTTTTTGCGCGTAGGTGTCGGCTTCGTCGGCGAGATTGGCGGCGTCCGAGTAACTCGCCTCGCTGGCCTCGACCTGCGCTTGCTCGAGGTGTGCCTTTGCCGAGTAGTACTCGTACGGCGCGAGCTGCTCGGCGCCGAGCTCGCGTGCTTCAGCGACGCGTGACGATGCACCGGTTACCTCGGCCGCGTAGTAGACGCCGCCGCATCCGAGCATGTTGCTCGAAAATAGGATGAACGCCGACGCGACGAGCGCTTTCACTGGCTTCGAAGCTATCTTTTTCAAACAGCTCCTACAAGGACCTGGCCCACGGGGCCCAAAACAAAAACGACGACTAGAGCCGCCTAAAAACACTGACGACCACGCCGAGCAGCATCGTCGAGCGGAAGTCCACGGCGCGAACGTAGATCGGCGCCATCGTCTTGTTGGCGGGCTGGAAGCGGACGTGATCTTTTTCGGGGAAGTAATACTTCACCGTCGCTTCATCACCGATCAATGCGACGACGATGTCGCCACGCGATGCGGTCGGCTGATTTTTCACGAAGATGTAATCGCCGCTGAAAATACCGGCTTCGATCATCGAGTCGCCCTGCACGCGAAGACCGAAAATTTCGCGGCCGCCTTTTACGAGCCCGCGATCGATGCGCACGGTGTCGATGACGTGCTCTTCGGCGAGCAGCGGCACGCCGGCGGCAACGCGACCCAAAATTTGAATTTCGATGATGTCGTCGTCGTTCGCGTTTGCGAGCGCGATGGCGTGTGCGCCGTTGCCGTTCGCGTGACTTCCGCCGTTGCTTTGGCCGCCGTTGATCGCATGAAGCGCGGCCTTTCCAGGAATGCCAGGAGCGCCCGACGAAGAATCGAAGGGCAGCTCCGGGGTCTCGCCGACGCGCGGCGCAAATGCGGTTGCACCGATTCCGATCGGACGAAGGGCTCGTGACTTCATGTCTTCGCGTGTGAGGTAACCTTTGCGCTCGAGCGCGCGAAGATGATCATTCACGCCGTTCGTCGATCGGATTCCCATGCGCGCGCCGATCTCTCGGAGCGTTGGCGGATAACCGCGATCGACGATCGACTGCCGGATGTAATCCAGGACCATCTGCTGGCGTTCAGTCAACCCTTGCATAGTACAACAGTACTGAACACGCGTTACCCCGTCAACTTCCCGTGGGTTTTTTTGGTTTAGCTCGCCGGGGCTCGCCCTTTGGACCGCGCTTCAACCCGCACTTTTTCGGATCGGTTACGAGCCGTCGTTCCGTCCGCTACTTGGTCCAAGCGGCGAGGATTTGGCCTTCGAACGGATCGCCGTGACAGGTCTCGCAGCCGTGATCTTTTTTGTCGCGTCGCGTGAGCTTGCTCACGAAATTCGCGTCCATCCATTTGCCGAGCGCCTTCTTGTCGTGACGATCGAGAAGCTTGCGCCGACCTTGATGGCAGGTGTCGCAATAGATCGGTGAGCCGTCGTTCATCGCAAGCGCGCGCACGTAGTCGTCCCACATATGCGAGGCGATTTTCTTCATCGGCGTCGGCGCGGAAAAATCGGACTCGTTGTGACAGTCGCCGCATTTCATTCCGAGCGACTTGGTGAACGTGCGCATCACCTTGCGAAGCTTCTCCGGCTCGAGCCTCGCGAGCGCAGGCAGCGTTTTCGCGTCGAGCCCGATCGCCTGCAAATCTGCGGTCATCGTCGTCGCCACGATGGGTGTCATGGGACCCGAAAAATCAGCGACCGGCGGCGTGGGTTGCTGCGCTGACGAAGATGCCGACGCGGACGCCGACGGCATCGCGGATGGTGCGGACGATGCGCTCGAGGATGCGACCGAGGACGCGGCGGTCGCAGCTGATTTCGTCGTCGGTTGCGCGCCACCACACGCAGCGATGAAGAAGACGCCCGCGACGGCGCTGCACAAGAAAAGATTCGCGTTTCGCATTGCGACAAGGAGTACCTTAATCGGATGCGCGCCGCGACGTCGGCACTTCCTTGGGTGCTCGGTTTGGCGATCGTCTCGTGCAACGCGATCAGCGGCATCGGCGACCTGACGCGCGCGAACGACGACACGACGACCGACGGCGGAAGTGAAGGCGGCGCGCCGTGCGGAGGCGCCGACCTCGCGAGCGACGCGAACAACTGCGGCACGTGCGGGCACGCGTGCGGGACCGGAAACTATTGTTCGGCTTCGGCGTGCGTTCAAGGATGCACGGGCGGCATTTTGTACGTGTCGTCTCTAGGTGCAGACACGAGCACCGGCTGCACTACGACCTCGCCGCTCAAAACCATCTCGCATGCGCTGACGCTCGCCAAGGCGCAGGGCAACGCGCTCGTTCAAGAAGTGCACGTTTGCAAGGGCACCTATAAAGAGCCGCAAATTACCGTCGATTTCAAATCGTCGCTGCGTGGTGGTTATGACTGCACCGCCTGGAAACGCACCGCCACGTTCGGCTACCCGATGTTCGATCCGAGCAATGCAACGGAGATTGATTCGAGCGCAACCACCGGCACGAGCATCATCACGGTCGCTGTTGGCGGAAGCGCAGTGGACGCAAGTGTCATCGTCGACGGATTTTCGATCCACGGAAGCTCGAGCGGCTCGACGACCATCGCGCTCGCATTGAACGGCGGCTCGCCAAGCATCCAAAACGATCAGATCGTCGGCGGTACATTCTCGGAGGCGACCGCTGCCCAAGCATCGATCGGTGTCCAGATCAGCGCAGGTGCATCACCGGAGATCATGACCTCGACGATCGACGGCGGCGGCGGCACGACGACGTCGAGCTCTACATCGTCGATCGGCAGCGTCGGAATTTCGATCGCATCCGACAGCGGAAGCCCGAGCATTCACGGCGCCTCGATAAGCGGCGGCAGTGGCAGCGCGCTCGTGGGTGACGGCAGCATCGGCATCGCCGTGAACGGCGGATCGTTCGCGACCATCAATGCGATTCGCCAAAACACGATCTCTGGCGGCACGGGAAATGTAGTCATCTCCGGCGTTGCCAGCGTTGGCATCGTGAGTGTTGCATCCGGCAACGTCGAGCTCGACGCCAACGACATTTTAGGCGGCAGCGGAAGCTGCGCGAAGGCGACGGGCAATTGCTCGATGTTCGGGATCGTCGCGGGCGTAGGAAGCTTGATTTTGCGCGGAAACAAAATTTACGGCGGCGACGCGACTGGCAGCGTGAACGGCGGATCGGCCGGCGTCACCGTCTCCGGTCTCAAATCCTTCATCGCCGAAAACAACATGATCCACGGCGGCAACAAGGACGGGTCCGCGACGCATGGATCCACGGCCGGCATACAGCTCACGCAAACCGCCGCGCCCTCGATGCGCAGCAACACGATCTACTCGGGAAATTGCGGCTCGACAGGCACTGCCAGCGCAGCGGACATCGTGATCCAGCCGCAAGTCAGCGCCATCGTGGCAACCAACAATTTGTTCGCAACGAGCGGCTCGCGCGACACGGCGCTGCTCGTCTCCTGCACTCCGAATTTGATGACGTCGTTCCAAAACAACGTGGCGTTGGCGCCCACCGACATCGTCGTCTACAGCGGCGGCGGGTCCGGCACGTGCGGAGCGACGGCGCAGTCGTACACCACGATGAAAAACTCCGAATTGTTTTTGGTGGGAACGGCGTCGCCAGCGCCCACCGTCAGCGCAAACCAACGCCTCCTCGCCACGGCCGCACAGTGCGGCCTCGACACGTCGTGCACAGCCACCACTGGATGCGACGTTGCAACCGACTGCAATGCAGCGGTGCTCACCGGCTGGACCGCGACCGACAGCGGCTTCACGATCCTCCAAAACCCCGGCTGGAAAATCAATGCGCTCTGTCCAGTGAGCCACGGCGGCCTCGACATATCCGCCACGTTGAAGGCCGATTTTTACGGCGCGGCGCGAACGTCGCCGTTGTCGGTGGGCGCCGACGAGAACGACGACGTCAACTGCACGAATTAAGCAGTCGCGTGCGCGCTAGATTTCGGCCTCGCGTGCTCACCCGACGTCGCCGGTGAAACCTTCGGCTGGAGCATCGGCAAGTACACCGCGCGGTACGAGTACGCGAGGTAAAGCTCGAGCGCCAAAATCACGATGGGAAGCAGCAACGTCGTCGGACCTTCCAGGAACAAGTGGAAGCAGAAAATATTGACGATGATCGGTGCGAGCAGCGTGAGCGCCAGCGGCACGAATCGATTGGCGAGCAGAAGAATGCCCGACGTCACCTCGGTGATCTTCAAGAGCAAATACAAATAGCCCGTTGCTGCCATCGCACCACCGAACGCAGCAGCCGGAGCCGGCGTGTTCGTGGGCATCGGAATGAAATGCAAAAAGAAGTTCAGCCCGAACACGAAGAAAATGAGCCCGAGCAGATAACGCGCGGCAGTCGGAAGGTGACGCATGAGGGTTTCTCCTTAGGATTGGCACATTCAAATATTTCGATATTTCGATATAACGAGTGAGCTTATTTTCTCGGCACTTGCTGAACCGAATAGCTCTAGCGGCTGTTCGCAGTGACGCGCTTTTTGGCAGGGACGAGCTGCGGGGGGATCGAGCCGAGCACACTGAGCACGAGCGCGCGATCCACCGACGTGTAGCGATGCTTCCCCTCGATACGCTGAACGACGACGCCGGCATCGGTCAGAATTTTCAAATGATGGGAAATCGTCGGCTGAGATACGTCGAAGTGCTCTTGCACCTCACCGCACGACAGCTCACCGGCCGCCGCGATTTCCTGAACCATCCGGAAACGCGTGGGGTCCGCCAGCGCCTTCAGCACGCGCACGATGCGCGCGTCGTCGAGCGGTACTTGGCGTCCCATAGACATCTATCTATGCATCGCTGGGGCGCACGTCAACCGCCGCGCATCGGTCACAGCCATCCGATCTCGAAACCGCCTATTTTTTGTCTAGTTTCAGCGCTACGGAGTTCATGCAGTAGCG
>JBDTFL010000681.1:0-4702 GCA_039937955.1 Polyangiaceae bacterium
GCTTCGTGGATCTCCCAGAGCGCGATGTCGGCGTACGCGAGCTTGTTGCGCGCGAGCAATTTCGGAATCGAATACGCGGGCGCCATGAGCAGACCTTCCGTAAAAATGTCGACAGCACCGACCTCGAAATCGACGAGCTTCGCGCGAGGAGTCTCGGGCGCCAGACGCGCGAGCCCTTCTTCGCTCGCGACCCAAACGGCGGCTGCACCGTCGGTGAGCGGAGATGAATTTCCGGCGGTCTCGGTCCCCTTGCCGCTCGTGCGATCGAACGCGAGCGGCAGCTTCGCGAGCGTCGCCATGTTGGTGTTGCGCCGCGGAAATGCGTCGTGATCGACGCCGTCGATCGGGATGATGAGGTCGTTGAAGAATCCGCGATCTTGTGCGGCGACGGCGCGCTGATGACTGGTGATGGCGAGCTGATCTTGATCAATCCGGCTGATTTGCCACTGTTTCGCGGTCTCTTCGGAATGCTCGCCCATGCTCTTTCCGGTCGCGCGATTCTTGATCGACTGCACTTGGAGACGCTCGCCGTGAAGCGGAAATTTTCGTGCGAGCTCGGCGCGCCGTTTCCAGCTTTTGGCCTGCGCGATCCGCCGCATCCAATCCGAGATCGGTTGTGTGAGCCCGACCTGCACGTGCGTCATGCTCTCGACTCCGCCGGCCAGACCGAGCTCGCCGACTCCGCGTCCGATGATGCCGGCCAAATCGAACGCGGCCATCATGCTCGTCGAGCACTGCATGACGACGGTGGACGTCGGAACGGTGGGATCGAGCTTGGCTTCGAGCCACGTTTCGCGGGCGAGATTGGACCATCCCAAATTCGGGATCACGCTGCCCCACATCGCGGCGTCGATCTTCCCGGTCACGCGCTCGGCCATCGCTTGCAGCACGGGGACGCCGATCCCGATCGCATCACGACCCGCGAGGCCACCGTCGACCTTCGTGAAAGGGGTGCGAACGCCGGAAGCAAGCCATATCGATCGGTTCATGAGGACCTCGAGCCGCAAGGTAACTGAACGGATACCTGAATGCCGTGTGAATTCCGTAGCTGAAGCAGCTGAGCCCCGTTGTGGAGATTCGTGGACGTGTCTATGAAGTCGTTGACATGTCTACGATCGATGAGGGGAAAGAGTTTTTGGATATTTTTGCGCGCGCGAAACGCTCGCTGGGTCTCGTTGTCTGGCAGGCCTTTGCGCCGCTGGACGTAGGGCCCAAGCAGGTGACGTTGATGCGTGAGCTCGCGAAGGTCGACGCGATTTCGCAGGCAGATTTGGCCCGCGCGACGATGACGGACCCTGCTGCGACCTCGCGAGCGGTGCAGACGCTCATTACGTTGGGTTGGGTTCGTCGCGCGCGAAATCAGAATGACGGGCGCGAGCTCACCGTGGAAATGACCGCGGCGGGGCGTACAGCGTCGAAGAAAATCGAAGCGGCTTATTCCCGCGCCGCGCGTCAGGTGACCTTGCCACTCGACGATCGCGACCTTAAAGACTTCCGACGCATCACGACCAAGTTGCTCGAGCGCTGCAACGAGCTTCGTTCCGATTGCAAAGAGAAGTGTGAGCTTGCGGCGCCTGGAATGGGCGGACCAGCTCCGACGAAGCGTGTACGGAGACGCACTTGAGGACGAAGAGTCCGATTTGGAAGCAAGGCGAGCAAACCGAAGCGCCTGCGTACGCGGGACCCCACGGCGGGCCCGACGCGCCGCCGTATCCTGCCGAGTGACCTGATGTCTTCGTTTCTCATGAGGGGTAGGCGCGGCGAAAGACTACTTTCGATGTGGGCAGCGTTGGCCATCGCCGGATGTGAAACACGAACAACGACCGTGCGCCTCGCCGATCCCGCAAAGGTCTCTATTTCAAGCGGATCCGCGATCGTGCTGGCCGTTGCCGACGCGACCACCGGTGACCAACGCGCCACCCTCCGCGAAGATTCGTTCGAGACCGAGCCCGGCGCGCGAGCCCATTACAAAATCGACGTGGTCCGCCAACACGGAGAGATCGCGCTCGAATGGTCCGCCCGAGTGCCGATCCTCAATGGCGAGCACCAAACACTGATCGATCGCAACGGCGCGTTCATCGATCAACCCGCGGTCGTCGCGCTCATCTCTCCCGACGCCTTGCAGCGTGACGACCTTCGTATCGACGCCTGCGGGGAGCTCGATGCCGTGAGCGCGAAAGGAGCGTCGCTCGTCGGTTATCGCGCGACCGAGTGGAATTCTTGCGGCAGTTATTATCCCTCCACAGACTCGAAGCTCGAGGCGCCGTTCACCGTAAGAACACCGTGGAGCAACGTCGTCGAAATTCGAGATCACACCGAGGTCAACGCGCCCGGCACGATTGCGATCGGTGTCTTCGGTCTCGGCATGACCGGCGGTGGTGTTGCGCTCATCGCGGTCCCGAAGAGCTGCGTGGGCTGCGTGATCGGAGGCGCATTTCTCGGATTGATCGGCGCGCTAACCACGATCACCGCCACGCTCGACTTGACTGGCGGTCCACGCGACAGGGTGACGTATCCACCTAAGTCCACGGCTATCGTACGACCGCAATGAACCCTGAGGGTTAGGGTCTTAGGGTTAGGCTGACCGTGCCTCGCGCAAGAGATCCGAAGGGTGCCGGCCGGTCAGCAATTTGAAGCGCTCCTCGAAGCGCGCGAGGTCCGAAAAGCCACACGCGATGGCTGCTTCGCGGATCGAGCTTCCGCTGATGAGCAACTTGACTGCGCCCGCGATGCGCACGCGAAGAAGAAATGGATACGGCGCTTCGCCGACGTCGTCGCGAAAGAGTCGGCTGAACTCGAATCGGCCCATTTTTACGCGGTTTGCGAGGTACTCCACCGAGAGCTTGTCGCAATCGGCGGCTTGCATTCGTCGAACGCTCGAGCAGATGCGCGGATCACGAAGGGCGGTCGGCCGACCGACATGGAGGGTGCTGTCGAGGAGCTCGATGACGACGCTCTCGCAGATCGTTTCTGCGACCTCAGTGTAAGCGCCGCCTGCGTCGCGGACCTCATCGACGAGAAACTGGAGTAGCGCCTCGATGCGGCGATTCTTGATGAGGAAGCTCGCCTCGATCCTCCGCGCCGAGGGATCGGTCTCGAGCATCTCAGCGATGCGGTCTACCAGGTCGTCGCTCAGCCAAAGCGCGACGCCGTGCTTGGACGTCATCACCGTGGTCGTGTCGTCACCGTCACGGGGAATCACGAGCAGATGATTTCTTGGAACGAAGATATTTCCGCCGGCAGTCTCGCGGCGAGGCGCGCCGGATTGAACCAGCGCAATCTCGACCGAATCGCACGCGCTGCTCACGCTCACCTCCGAGCTGACGGCTCGATCGAGCTTGAGCCATTCGAGGATAGGACCAGCGGCGCCCATGCAGGCTCGCTAGAGCAACCCGAGTGCCAACCGCAAACGATCGCAAATCGCCCTATTTTTGCGCGATCTCGTGAGGTGCCGTTCAACTTCGAACGGCAAGCGTCACTAGATGCACTGCGTCTCGAACCGGAGACGACCCGAAATCACAGCCCATATTTGGTTTTGAAATACGTCTCGAGGAGCGCGGCGTCTGCGTCCGACACGGTGCCCATGACGGCGACGACCTCGGCGATGTGACCATTGAGCGCTTGGTTGGCGTTTTCGGTGAGAATGCGACCGCCGATGAATGCGCCGATGCTGGGCGACGTGACGTCTTGCGTGCCCGAGATGGCCGTCATGGCAACCACGCCGTCAGCGCGTGCTTCGAGAACGGCGCCTTTTCGGCGAGCGCCGAGTCGGTGATACGTGGCGTCGTTCAGCGTGGTGGCGACCGACGCGAGCGAGGTGCCTGCCATCTGAACGTAGAGGCTGCCGTTGGGAACGTTGGGATTGTTCGCGAAGATTCCTTGCGTCCCGTTGGTGACGTACAAGCATCCGTAGCCTTTGCTCTGCTCGTTCGCCGGCGTGTTGTCGTAGGCCACGACTTCCATGATTTCGTAGTCGCCGGTGCCGAATGTCATCGTTGCCGGGAGCGGCTGCACGGCGAGGAAGCTGTCACTATTTGCCGTAAATTGAAGCGCGGCGTGACCATGCACGGCGTTTGGCGTCAGCGCCGGTTGATTGCCCATAGCGGCTTGAGAAAAATCATTTCCTTTTCCTGATTGGTCGGCCCACTTGCTCACGTTCGCCGTTCCGGTCACGCCCTTCTCGGCGTCGAGCCACAGAGCGAGGCCGGCCAGCTTCGACGGGTTCCATACGTCCGCATCAGCGGTATCAGTGGCGTCGGCGATCGATCCGCTGTCTTCGACGCCAGAATCCACGATGGTGCTCCCGGAATCGGAGGTGGCTCCGCCGTCTGTCGGAGTGGCCGGCGCGGAGACGCTGTCGACGCAGCCGAGCGCAGCGAGACAGCAAAGGGTTAAGGCTCCCAAGACCGTAAGATGGATTCTTTTCACGCCCTCAAGATATAGGCTGTGAGCAGTCGTTGCTAGTCTCCCAAACGTGGGATTCAGCAGCGCGAATGAACATGCACGACGCAAAGACCTTCGATGTGGCGATCGCGACGTGCGTGACTTTGCCCGAGCCGGATCCCGACGAGAGGCCGCTCGCCGGCGCCTTACGAGACGCCGGCGTGGATGCGCGCTTGCTCGCGTGGGACGATACAAAAGCCCCGTTTTCCTCGGCAAAAATCGTCGTTATTCGTTCAACCTGGAACTATTGGCAAGCGCC
>JBDTFL010000682.1:0-4562 GCA_039937955.1 Polyangiaceae bacterium
GGCGATCTGCTCGTGCGCGTCCGCGTCCTCGAAGCGCGCGTGCAAGGCGAACGTTACTTCGGCGACATCCTCGTTTTTCTTTTGCGACGCGAAGGCGCGGAGTACAAAATCGCGGGCATCGAAGAACGCGACGCGCCATAAAAGCCTATAAAACAAGCGCGATTAGAGATCGTGCGACTCGCCGCCGTCGCCGGGCGAAAAGATCAGCGGATACTTCACGGTGACCGAGCCGTCGTTCGGTGGTGCGTCGAACGACACCGCCATCATCGACTCTTGCACGCATTGCAGAAACGGATCGTCGTGCATCGTCGTCTCAGGATCCGTCTCGACCGAATCAACGACGCCGCCGACGCGTTTGTCGCCGACGATTTTGAATTTCATGACGAGCCGTCCGCTCAAGTCCGGCGTCTTCACGAGCGCGTTTTCGTAACAGCTCTTCGCGAGCGGCAAATAGTCGTCTTTGATTTTTTGATGGATGTAATCGCGAAGCGCCGGGTCGCTTGCGCCTTCGCCGTGCGGCATCACGGGATAGTCGCCCGATCCCGATTTCACAGGCGCCTCGCTCGTAGGGGGCGTGAGCGCGAGCTGCTTCAATTTTTCGCGGAGAGCGTCCGCGTGCGCACGATCGAGCCTCGGCAAATTCGGATCGATCGGCGCAACTGGCGTCGTTGATCCATTTGGAGTGCTCAGATCAGCTGTATTCGCGATCGGCGCATTCTCTTCTGGAGGCGGGCCAATCGGCTTCTTTTTTTCAGCCTGCGAATGGAAAAAATAAATCACCGCGAGCAAGACGAAGCTCGCTGCTGCAATGATCCGCGGAAGCGGTGACGATTGTTTCTCGTCCGCCAACGTCTCTTCTCAGACGCCGGCGTCGCTGACAGTGAGATGCAAGTGGCCAGTCTTGATCTCGGTGGTCGGCGTCGGGGCGGGTGCCGGCGTTGCTACTGCCGGAGTCGTTGCCGCAGGGGTGGTCGCCGGCTCCGGGTGATTCGGATGCCCGGCCTCCGCATGGAACTCACAAGCGGCGAGGGGGGCGACGAGAAGTACGGCAACGATCGAAAGGGAAAGCGAAAGGCGCATGAAAGTCTCCTTGTAGAGTGATCAGTCGAAATCTTCGATTTTCCAAAGCCCGTGCTCACGTACGAGCTGCATCGTGCCCGCTCCGTAGGCGAGGGTCGCGCGTTCGCCCGTCTCTTCGATCGACGCGCTCGGCAGCGTTTGCTTCAACGCGGCCAGGACTTTAGCCATCTCTTCTTTGTCGGCGCCCTCCCAGGCGTCGCGCAATTTCGCGACGTCGAGGCCTTCTTTGTGAGCGTCCGGCACGTAACGCAAAATAATGTCGTAGCGGTGCCGATCGAGCGCGCGCACGAAACCTTGCAGCGCATGGCGCGGCGTATCTTGCGCGTACAAATCAATCGCCGACGTGTCGACGCGCCACTTGCCGTGCTCCAAAACCAAGTCGAGCTGCTGACCGCTCGTGCTCGTCACCGTCGCCGTGACGACAGCCGGGGTGGTTGGGCGCTGCAAGGATTTGCCAATTTCCTTCACTTCTTCCGGATCGTCTTTGACCATCCGGCGGAACGCTTCCGGGGAAATTCCGCGGCGTGCGTCGTCGCTCAGCATGCGATACGCGTCGTCGGCGCGGCCCTCTTCGAGCGCGTGCGCGTACGAGCGAAGCACCGCTTGCGGATCTTCACCCGCACCACCGCCGCAACCGATCAATGTAGCGATCACTCCAGCAAGCGCGGCGGTAGACAAAAGCCGAGCTACGCGAAGGCGTATAGGCAAGGCTGCTACGCGCAGGCGTCTAGAAATCGACAGCATCGCGCAGCGATGATTACCACAAATTCACGGCCAAGCGGTTGGTTGCCCGCGAAAACACGAGTATATGGCTTACGTGGACAAGGAGCTTGAATCAGAGGTCGTTCCGATTCTTCCGTTGCGCAACAGCGTCGTGTTTCCAGCGAGCGTGGTGCCGATCAACGTTGGACGGCCACGCAGTGTACGTCTCGTCGAAGACCTGCTCGGTCATGAGCGCGCCATCGTCGGAATCGTGAGCCAACGCGACGCCGACGTCGATGAGCCCGCGTTCGAGGACATGTACGACACGGGCACGATTGCGCGCGTCGTGAAAGTGATTCGTCTCGGACCGTCGAACTACTCGGTCGTTTTGCATGGTTTGTCGCGCTTGCGGATCTTGTCGCCGGCCATGCTCGAGCCGTACATGCGCGCGCGAGTGAAACGCATTCCGGATGATCTGGAGCGTGACGTGGAGCTCGATGCGCTCGGAACGAGCCTCCGCGAATGGATGCGTGAGCTCGTGCAGCTCATGCCGTCGCTGCCGAAAGAGGCCGCGGGCATTTTGGACAACGTGCGCGAAAATGGCGCGTTGGCCGATCTCATCGCGTCCAATCTTTCGCTCGAGCAAGCCAGCGTCGCCGACAAGCAAAAGATTTTGGAGACGCTCGATCCGAAAGCACGCGTGCGTGCGGTTTCGCAGATCGTCCAGAAGCAGCTCGAGCTCTGCAAAGTGCGCCAAGAAATTTCGACGATGGTCGCCGACGAAGGTCGCAGCCAACGCGAATTGATTTTGCGCCAGCAGATGAAGAGCATCAAAGAAGAGCTCGGCGAGGGCGGGGAAGACGAAGAGATCGAGGAGCTCCGCGAGCGTTTGCGTTTGGCGCAGTTGTCAGAAGAGGCCCAGAAAATAGCCAAAAAACAGCTGTCTCGGCTCTCCGGCATGCAGCAGCAATCCGCGGAGTTCAACGTCACGCGCACCTACTTGGAGTGGCTCGCTGACCTGCCGTGGGCAAAAACCACGACTGACAAGCTCGACCCCGCAGACGTCAAGCGCTGCCTCGACGAAGATCACTTCGGTCTCGACAAGGTCAAAAAACGCATCGTCGAATACATCGCCGTTCGCAAATTGCGGAACGATAAAACCGCCGGACAACGCGGACCGATTTTGTGTTTCATCGGACCGCCGGGCGTCGGCAAAACCTCGCTCGGTCGTTCGATCGCGCGCTCGATGGGTCGCCGCTATCACCGCGTTGCGCTCGGCGGCGTACGCGACGAAGCCGAAATCCGCGGACATCGCCGCACGTACGTCGGCGCGTTGCCCGGTCGCATTTTGCAGGGCCTCAAAAAAGTCGGCGTAAGAAATCCCGTTTTCGTCTTGGACGAGATCGACAAGCTCGGCGTCGACAGCATGGGCGATCCATCGGCCGCACTCTTGGAAGTTCTGGACCCCGCACAAAACAGCACGTTTCAAGATCACTACCTCGACACGCCGTTCGATCTTTCGCTCATCACTTTCATCGGCACCGCGAACGATCCGAACACGATCCCCGGTCCGCTATGGGATCGCCTCGAGGTCATCGAGGTGCCCGGCTACACCCGCATGGAGAAGAAAAATATCGCACGCGAGTTCCTCTGCCCGAAGCAGCTTTCGGCGCACGGCCTCACTCCGGAGCGACTCGACTTCACCGACGTCGGCATCGAAACCATCATCGAGAGCTACACACGCGAAGCTGGTGTGCGCGGCCTCGAACGCGAAATCGGCTCTGTTTGTCGAGCGATCGCGGTTCGGTTGGCCGAGGGCGAGGACGTCCACGAAGCGACGACGCCCGAGCTCGTCGAACGAATTCTCGGAGCGCCTCGCTATCAACACGACGTCGCGGAGAAACAAATGGTGCCCGGCGTTGCCACGGGTCTCGCGTGGACGCCGAGCGGCGGCGACGTTCTCTTCATCGAAGCGACGAAGATGCCCGGCAAGGGCACGGTCACCGTCACCGGAAACTTGAAATCGGTGATGCAAGAGTCGGCATCTACCGCGATGAGCTTCGTGCGCGCGCACGCCGGTGAGATGGGTCTAGACCGCGAGTTCTTGAAGACGACCGACCTCCACTTGCACGTTCCGAAAGGTGGAACGCCGAAGGATGGACCGTCAGCCGGCATCACGATGTTCTCGGCAGTCGCATCGCTGCTGCTCAACGCGCCCATCAAACGCGACGTTGCGATGACCGGAGAAATTACGCTGCGCGGTAACATTTTGCCGGTCGGCGGGATCAAAGAAAAATTGCTCGCCGCGCATCGTGCGGGGATGAAAATGATTTTGATCCCCAGCCAAAACGAACGCGACTTGGACGACATCCCGGCCGACGTTCGCAAAGATCTCGATATCCATTTGGTGAAACGCGTTTCAGAGGTGCTGCCGCTCGTTTTGTCGGAGCCGCTTACGCCGCCGCCGGAGAGCATTCCGCCGCCGCCAACCGAGCCGTCGCTCCCGTCGATCCCTTGAAGGAGACGTCGACGTGAAGATCAACACCAGACCCGCGGCCATCGGCGCCGCGCTCGTCTGCGTAGTGATGCTCGCGATCGGTTTTCTTCCGCTATTCGCGGGTCCGGGCTACGAGCAAGCGTTTGCTACCGGGCTCATCGTTCCGAGCATCGCCGCCATCGTAGCTGCGCTCGAAAATTCCAAATCGCGTGCCGACAAAAACGGCCGTGCACCGGTTTATTGCATATTACATGGAATCGAAATCGGCTTTGGTTATGCGGCG
>JBDTFL010000683.1:0-6647 GCA_039937955.1 Polyangiaceae bacterium
CCAGTGAACGCAATGGACCTCCATGCCCAGCTTTTGTTGCGTGACAAAGATCTCTCGCAATCCTCCCGCGATTCCGTGCAGCAAATTCGAACTGAGGCCCGACATCTCAATCGGATGATCCTCAACCTGCTCGATCTAAGCAAAGGCGACGAAGGGAAGCTTTCGCCCAACCGAACCGACGTCGATCTGCCCAAGCTCATGACGACTATTACGAGCGAGCTCGACGCAAATGCACGAAGCCGTAAGGTCGGCATTCAGGCTTCGCTCGCCGTAAACAACCTTCATGCCGACGAAGACTTGCTTCGGCGTGCGTTGACCAACCTCATCGAGAATGCGCTGCGACATTCACCCGAGCAAACAAGCGTGATCGTAACGAGCGAGCGGGCCGAGAATGCGACAGACCTGCGCGTACGTGACTTCGGAAAAGGAATCTCTCCGGAGATGCGCGAACAAATATTTGACCCCTTCGTTCAGATCGCAACGACTGACGCCTCGTCGACACGTGCGGGACGTGGCCTCGGTTTGACGTTCTGCAAGCTCGTCGCAGAAGCACACAGCGGAACCATCGACGTCGACGATGCCGCGCCCGGTGCCGTCTTCACCATGAGATTTCCCAATGAGTGACGAGCAACCCGAATCAAAATCCTTTGCTGGCGATCAGTATCGTCAGTTGCTCGAGACGGCTCCGGACGCGATCGTCGTCGTTGGGGAACAAGGGGAGATTGAGCTCGTCAACGCGCAGGTCGAAACGCTTTTTGGGTACGCGCGCTCCGAATTGATTGGCTCCTCGCTCGACATGTTGATCCCCGAGCGATTTCGCGTGGCGCATGGCGGACATCTCAGCCGATTTTTTTCATCGCCTACGGTTCGGTCCATGGGATCGGGAATCGAGCTCTTCGGGCGCCGCAAAGACGGTACCGAAATTCCGATCGAGGTGAGTCTCAGTCCCGTCCACACGAACGGCCGTGTTTCGGTCTCAGCGGCGATTCGTGACATCACCGAGCGACGACGCATTCAATCGGCCGCCAAGCTCAGCGCCGATCGTTTGGCGAGCGCCGTCGAAAGTATCCAAGACGCGTTTGCTCTCTTCGACGCGGCTCATTCGTTGGTTCTTTGCAACAGCGTCTATCGCGCGTTCATTGGAGAAAAGCTCGCCGGTCCTTTGGTCGGACGATCGTTCGAGGAAGTTCACGAAGCGAGCATGGAATTGTTCGTCTTCGAGAACGACGAGGCACGAGAACGATTCCGCGCGGCCGGCCGAATGGGGCGAGACGATCTCGGCGAGACCTTCGACGTACGCGCGCGCGACGGCCGTAGCTTTCGCGTCACCAACCGACGCACCGCGGAAGGCGGCATCGTCAAAACCATCTGGGACCTGACCGACGACGAGCACCGAGCCGAGGAGCTCCGCCAGGCACGGCGTGCAGCGGAGGCAGGAAGTGCCGCGAAGAGCGAGTTTCTCTCTTCGATGAGCCACGAGCTACGAACGCCGCTCAACGCAATTCTTGGTTTTGCGCAGCTTCTCCAACGCGACAAAAAGGAGCCGCTCTCCGGCCGTCATCGCGAACGGGTCGACCACATTTTGAGAGGTGGCGAGCATCTACTTCGTCTGATCGACGACATTTTGGATCTCTCGCGCATCGAAGCTGGACAGGTCGCGATTTCGCCGGAGCCCGTCAGCGCCCCGGAAGTTCTTCGCGAGGTCAAGGCCACGCTCGAGCCGACCGCGACCCGAGCGGGCATCCAAATCGAGCTCGCGCCAGTGCCTGCGAACGTCCCCATGATCGCCGCCGATCGAACACGCTACGCACAAATACTGATGAATTTCGGATCGAATGCCATCAAGTACAATCGCGCCGGAGGGTCCGTAACCTTCAAGCTTCTGATCCTTAACCCTAAGTGCATTCGTGTTTCCATCATCGATACTGGAATGGGAATTCCTCTCGACAAGCAGGACAAGCTCTTTCAGCCGTTTCAACGGGCCGGGCAAGAAACGGGGTCAATCGAGGGGACGGGCATCGGCCTCACGATTTCGAAGCGCCTCGCTGAGCTCATGAGTGGGTCGGTTGGCTTCAAAAGCAAGTCGATGGAGGGCTCGGAGTTTTGGATCGACATGCCCATCCGGACCGCCAAAGTCATCGAAAGCACGCCTCCGAGCGTCAGTCCCGCCGCGGTGCACCTCGGATCGAGCAGCAACGGTCTCGTTCTCTATGTCGAAGACAATCCCGCCAACGTCACGTTCATGAAAGATCTTCTCAGCAACTTCGACGGGGTCGAGCTCATCGTCGCGCCGACCGCCGAAATGGGCATCGAGCTGGCGCGCTCACGTCAGCCCAAGGCGATCATCATGGATATCAACCTGCCCGGCATGAGCGGTTTCGACGCGCTTCGCATCTTGAAGGAACTGCCGGAGACCGAGAAATTACGGGTGATCGCGCTGACTGCGGCTGCATCCGAACGTGACAGGCAACGCGGTGAGCAGGCGGGCTTCTACCGTTATCTCACCAAGCCCGTTAAGGTCGACGAGCTCGAAGCTGCGCTCGCAGCGCTTCTTTCCGAAACACGATAAGCGGCGAGCAAGGCGCGCTCTTTCTCATCGAGCCACGCGTCCACCCACGCGTAGAGGATCTTTTCTTCGTGCCGCGCATGCGCGTCGAGCTCGAACATGAACGACACCACGAGCTCAGAGTGTGCCTCGCCTCGCTCAATACTCCCTTCGATCTCGACGACGCGATCACGAATCAGACGATGCTCGGCGAGGATCGCGTGAGCTTGCCGTGGATGGGCGCGACCGAGCGCGGGGATCATGAACTGCTCTTCGGCGCGAAGGTGCACGGCGAGCTCGGTGGACAAGGTCTTCCATAAGGTCTTGCCATCCTCGAATGGGCCGTTCTCGAACGCACTCTGAATCTTTCGTCCCAGGTCGGAAAAGCAACGGTGCTCCGCGACGAAAATCTCGCCGATCGATCGCGATGCTGCAACGGGATCGTCGTTCACGATAGCGGTGCAGGTGCAATGGAGCTCATGGGATCGAGATCCCTCAGCAGGTTCCGTACCTCCGGGCAAAGCGACGCTTACGGCGTTCACGCGTGCCGCTCGGCCAACGCCTCACGCAAATGGTGCGTTCGCACGCGCGGATTGCGCGAAGAGGCTATTTTCTTCGGCAAATAGACGGCGGTCTCGTCGGCACGCCCGGTGCTCTTCCTTTCGAGAGGAGCCCCACATGATCCGTCAATACGATCTCTTCTCGACCAACGTCCAGATGCTGGCGCGAATGAATCAGGATGCGTGCGACGGCTACGCGGCTGCCGCCGATCTCGCACGTGATGTCACACTCTCGCGTCGCCTCCTCGCGTGGTCGGACGAACGAAAAGAATTCGCTGGCGTCTTTCGTCAGGAGATCGAACGGCTGTCTAGCGACGACGCGAAAAAGGGAACGAGCGTGGCTGGGGCTCATCGCATGTGGATGGGTCTTCGCCACTTTGCGACTGGGTTGGACGATTCACTTCTCGAAGAATGCCTGCGCGGTGAGAGCAGCGCGATTGCGTCGTACGAGCACGTGCTAGCGCGAACCGCTTGGGGCGGACGACTGGCGCTTCGTGCGCGTATAGCGTCACAGCTCGGTCGAATTCGTTCGCACGCGCATGATCTGGAGGCCGATCTGATTGCGCGAATCGGAGCCGAGGACAACGCGGCAACGATGCGTCGAGCAAAGATTCTGATTCAGTCTCGCCACACGATGACGATCGCGACGATCGGCACCGCGGGGCCGTGGGCGTCTGCCGTTTCGTACGTGAGCGACGGCTTCACCTTCTATTTTCTCTCTGATCCAGACTGCAGACACTCAATCAACCTTCGGGCTGACCCTCGTATGGCGGCGACGATCAACGATGATTTCGCCTCGTGGTCGGACATTCGCGGCATTCAGCTCGAAGGACGTTCGGAGCTCGTTACCGATCCTTCGACACGCGCGGACGTGCTTGCGAAGCTGTTCGCGCGCTATCCATTCTTGCATGCGATCGAGGGCGAGCCGAATGACCTTGCGCTGCAGTCGACCTACGCGCTGTTCAAGATCAAACCCTCTCGAGTTTGGCTCGTCGACCACGATCGCGCCGCCCACGCGCGGTTCGAGCTCGACTTGGGTGCTTCGAGCGACGCGTGATTTCGGCTGCGATTAGTCTCGCCAACGATCGTGCACGCGCGCATCGAGGGGAGCGTCCTTGTCTTCACTGCAACACGCGGCTCGCCGCTTCGGCGAATGGAGAGTTTTGCTGCACGGGATGCGAGATCGTCCACGGGCTGCTCGTTTCAGGAAAGCTCGAGCACTACTACGATTTGCGAAACGGCAAGGCGAGCCCGGTCGCCAACGCGCGCAACGATCGTCGTGACCTCAAATGGCTGGAGGACATCGACGCACGACGCATCGCGACTGGCGGCGCGACGTCGATCGATCTCGACATTCAAGGCATCCAATGCACGGCGTGCGTGTGGCTCATCGAGACTTTGTTTGGACGACGTCGCGGGGCACGAAGCATCGTCGTGAACCCTGCGCTCGGTCGCGCGCATCTAATCATCAACGCTGATTTCGAGCTCGCGCCTTTCGTTCGTGAGGCCGAGCGGTTTGGCTATCTCTTCGGAAAGCCTTTAAAACAAGCCGAATTGCGACCAAGTCGAATCGTGACTCGCATGGGCATCTGCATCGCGATCGCCATGAACGTGATGATTCTCGGGATCGCTTCTTATGCCGGTCTGCAGAGCGGTCCGACTTATCTCCTCTTTCAACGAACCAGCCTTGGGCTCGGATTGCTCAGTGTCGTTGTCGGTGGCTCGGTCTTTTTCCGATCAGCCTGGGAAGGGGTGCGTCGCGGAATCTTGCATTTGGATCTCCCGATTTCGATCGGCATCGTCTTCGCGTTCGTCGGCTCGACTGCTTCTTATGCTTCCGACCGGCCGCGCGGCGTCTTCATCGACACGCTCTCGGTCTTCATTGCGCTCATGCTCGTCGGACGTTTTCTCCAAGAACGCGTCCTCGAAAAAAATCGTCTCGCGCTCCTGTCCAGCGACGGCGTCGACGGCCTGCTCACACGACGCGTTCGCGGTGGCCGCATCGACACGATCGCATGCACTGAAATTCGCAGCGGAGATTGCCTGCTCGTGGCGGCCAGTGATCTCGTTCCGATCGATGGCGTGCTCGATTCGCCGGAAGAAAACGGCTTTTCGCTCGATTGGATCAATGGCGAGAGTCGCTCGCGAATTTATCGGCGCGGAGAAACGATCCCAGCCGGCGCATTCTCGGCGAGTGGCACTGCCGCCACGTTGATCGCTTCGACGGATTTCGATGCTTCTCCCCTGCCCGATCTTTTGCGTACGCCGGCGAGCCGCGGAACCGACTTCGCCATGAGCCTGCCGTGGTGGCGTCATGTCGCAAAGACATACGTCGCATTCGTTCTCGCTGCAGCGGCGATAGGTTTCATCGGGTGGATGATGCGAACGCACGATCTCGCGCGCAGTCTCGAGGTGACGACGGCAATTCTGATCGTCACTTGTCCATGTGCGTTCGGAATCGCAATGCCGCTGGCGTACGACCTCGCGCAGTCCGCACTGCGTCGCTCCGGCCTTTACGTACGCTCGGCTGGCTTCCTCGATCGAGCGGCCCGCGTGCGAACGGTAGTGTTCGACAAAACCGGGACCCTTACGATTGGCCAATTGGAGGTCTGCGAGCCCGACGCGCTTCGTGTGCTGTCACCCGAATGGCGAAAGATTCTTCTTTCGCTCGCCGCATCGAGCGCGCATCCGAAGAGCCGCGCGATCGCACGTGTATTCGCCGGCGAGCTCACATGTGTCGATTCGCGTGTCGTCGAGCATCCGGGACTCGGCATGTCGTTGAAGGATGGCGAAAACGAGTGGCGACTCGGCGTCGGGAGTTTGGCAGCGTCGAACGAAGACGTCGGTGGTGACGTCGCGTTCAGCAAGAACGGCGCGCTGCTCGCCGACATCTTTACGTCCGAATCCTTGCGCTCCGATGCCGTCGACGAGGTCCGGTCCCTTCGAAACGCTGGCTACGATGTCTGGCTTCTTAGCGGCGACGATTTTGCGCGGACCGCGCAAACGGCGCGCGTAGTTGGAATCGATGCCGACCACGCCGTCGGTGGTCAGTCTGCCGAATCGAAGGGCAGGTGGATCGCGGCGCACGATCGCGAAGATTTGCTCATGGTGGGCGACGGCATCAATGACAGCCTGGCGGTTTCCAATGCATTTTGTAGCGGAACTCCGGCGATCGACCGCCCGTTCATGGCGGCGCGAACGGATTTTTACTTTACGACGCCTGGCCTGGCGCCCATTCGTGAGGCTCTCCAAATCTCGAAGCAGGTCGCTACCGTCCGCAAGCGCAATCTAGCGATCGCGCTCTCGTACAACGTATTGGCCGTGGCGCTTTGCTACGCGGGCTTCATGTCTCCACTGGTGTGTGCGGTGCTGATGCCAACGGTGTCGTTGGTCACGATCCTTGCAACCGTCGTCGCGCTGTCGCCGCAGAACCTCGATGCGACGCGGAGTCTCGGATGGAAGCCATAGCCCTCCAATTGTTCGTGAGTCTGATCTTAGTAGTCGCCTCGCTATTTCTATTTGCATTCACGTGCCGGCAGCAC
>JBDTFL010000684.1:0-3667 GCA_039937955.1 Polyangiaceae bacterium
GCGAAGGGCGGGGGTCGCCACACGTTCTCCGAAACGTACGCGGCACACGCGGCTGCGATCGATCGCTCGCGCGATGCGCCCGTCGACGCCGGCGCAGCATCTGAGTAGGTCGTGTGAGTCAGATCACACAGCCTTCCGAAGGTCGGCTAAGAGGCACCCATGGGCGCGTGGTCACTGCCGGCAATTGTCGCTGCGATTTGCGTCGCAGTTCATTATTCCTTTTTGCGTGCGGCCTCCGGCAAGCTCGGTGACACCGTTGGCGCGTTCGTCCTCGAATGCAGCGCGGCCGCCGGAATCGCCATCGCGTATGCGGTCGGCTGGCGCGGCGCAGAAATCCCGGTGTCACGAAGTGGCCTCATTTTCTCGATGTGCAGTGGCCTGGCGATCTCGGGCGCGAGCATTCTTCTTTTCGTCGCGCTTCGTCGCGGCGGCGCCGTGGCATCGACCGGCGCGATCGTCTTGGGCGGCGGCGTCACATTGAGCGCGCTCGCCGCGCCATTTTTATTCGGCGAGCAATGGAGCAGCAGGCGCGCGCTCGGCATTCTGCTCGGCGTCGCGGCGATCGTGGTCCTCTCGCGTGACCCCGCCATCAAGCCGTAGTAAGTCGCACCTCGTGATTCTCGCGGGTGACATCGGTGGAACGCATACGCGCCTCGGAGTTTTTTCTTCGGACGGCAAAGAGCTGATTCGGACCGAAACGGTTCCGAGCAAATCGAAGAAAACCTTCGACGAAATCGCGAAAAATTTCCTCAAGGGGGGAAAAGAAAAAATCGATCGCGCGTGCATCGGTGTGGCGGGCCCGGTGCTCGACGGCAAATGCGAGGCGACGAACTTGCCGTGGACGCTCGACGAAAAGAAGATCGCAAAGTCGCTCGCGCTCAAAAAAGTGAAGCTCGAGAACGATCTCGTTTCAGTGGCGATTGGCGCGCTCGAGGCGCCGCGCCGCAAGATCGCGGTCCTGCAAGGAAGCGCGCCGCCGCAGACTACGGGAGCCAACATCGCGGTGATCGCAGCTGGCACCGGCCTCGGCGAAGCGATTTTGGTTTGGGACGGCGAGCGTCACGTTCCTTGCGCAACGGAGGGCGGTCATGGCGATTTCGCCCCGAGAAATAAGGTCGAAATCGATCTCCTCGATTTTTTGCAAAAGCGCATCGGTGGTCGCGTCAGCTTCGAGCGCGTCGTCTCGGGGCCGGGCATCGGCAACCTGTATGATTTTTTCACCGAGGTCGTCGGCGTCGGCGAAACGCAAGCCGCCAAAGACTTCGTCGACAACGCTTCCGACCGCAACGCCGCCATCAGCGAGCTCGCGCTCACCGGGAAGAGCAAGCCAGCACTGCGCGCCATCGAGCTGTTCGGAAGCCTCTACGGTTCGGAAGCCGGCAACCTCGCGCTTCGATCACTCGCGGTCGGCGGCGTGCTCGTGGCGGGTGGCATCGCGAAGCACTTGGTCACACTTTTGAAATCCGGAAACTTCGTGAAGTCGTTTTCGGACAAGGGCCGCATGTCTCCGCTGCTCGCCAAGATTCCGGTCGCGGTCGTTCTCGACACTGAAATCGGTTTGGCCGGTAGCGCGATCACGGCCGCGCGGTTGTAATGCGGCGCTTCGCGATCGCGCTCGTTGCGTTGCTTTGTGCATGCGGCGCCGATCCGAAATCGCCTGCTAAACAAGCCATTCTCGCGATCACCGAGAAATCCATCGACACCTCGGAGCCGTTCGCGATTGTGCGCGTGAACGACGACGTCGATGCATTTTCGAAAATTTCCGACGACCAAGTTCCGTTCGGGAGCGGCATCGCGCTGTTCAATGAAACGGTGCCGCTGGGTCTCCATCATTTCGGGATCAGCCACTTCGCGCGACTCGTTCCGCTGGCGAACGAAGGGCAAGTCGACACCATTTCGCGATTCTTGCATTGGGCCGACCACGCGTTGCCGTTGCCGCCCGGTGACCGTTTCGGATTCGCGGACGCCGTCAATTACGACGACACCACGAAGGCAACGACCATCATCGGTCTTCGCACCTACGTGCTCACCGGCGCACCGATCATCACGCATTACGACGTCGCAGAAGCGCACGTCATCGAAGGCGACGAAGACGTCCCGCAGATCGGAATCGCCATCAAGCTCGACGAGGCTGGAGCCAAAAGGCTCGCGGAAGGAACGCGCGGCTGGCCGTATCGGCGGCTCGCGATCATGACGCACGGAAAGATCGATCTAGCGCCGGTCGTCAAAGCGGAAATTCAAGGTGGTGCGATCGAGCTCGATGTCGGCGCTCGCTCGGACGCAATCTTGGCGCGCGCGAAAAAGATCGAAGCCGAATTGACCGCAAAATAGAGCGTATTTCGCTTAAGCACTCTGACTCTCGACGCCTCACGGCCGCAGCGTTATGAGCGCCTCATGCCCGATTTCACTACGCTCGCCTCCGCTTGCACGATGGCCCGCGGCCTCGCGATGGACGCCGTTCACGTCTCCAATTCTGGTCACCTCGGCTTGCCGCTCGGCTGCGCAGAAATCGGCGCGGTTCTTTACGGGGAGCTGCTCCAACATGATCCAGGCGCGCCGCGCTGGATCAACCGCGACCGTTTCGTTTTGTCGGCGGGCCACGGCAGCATGTTCCTCTATGCGTGGCTGCATCTCAGCGGTTACCCGCTCTCGATCGAAGAGATCAAAAATTTCCGCCAGTGGGGAAGCCTTACGCCCGGACATCCGGAGTTCCAACACACCGAGGGCGTCGAAGCGACGACGGGGCCGCTCGGTCAAGGTGTCGGAAACGCGGTCGGCCATGCCGTCGCCGCAAAAATGCTGGAAGCGAAATACAACACGGCCGAGCACAAGATTCTCGACTCCACGGTGTGGTGCCTCGCTGGAGACGGCTGTTTACAAGAGGGAATCGCATCCGAGGCCGCCGCGTTCGGCGCGTTCTACAAGCTCGACAACTTGATTCTCATTTACGACTCGAACGACATCACGCTCGACGCACCCGCGAGCAAATCGCAGAGCGAGGACACCGCGAAACGCTTCGAAGCGTACGGCTGGGAGGTTTTTCATCTCACGCAAGGCAACGACCTGGTGGCCGTGCACGACACGCTCACGAAAGTGAAAGCGTCGAAGAGCGGTAAGCCGAAGTTCGTCGTCGCACGCACGATGGTCGGCCAGGGAATTCCAGAGGTTGCCGGAACCTACAAAGCGCACGGCGAGGCTGGCGCAAAATTCGTGGACGCGGATCGCAAGCTCCTGGGATTGCCCGACGAGCATTTTTTCGTGAGCAAAGAGGTTCAAGATTTCTTTGCGGCCCGCAAAACGGAGCTCGGAAAAAAGCGCGCTGACTGGGAAAAGACCTTTGCAGCTTGGAAGGCAAAAAATGCCGAGCTCGCGCAGACGCTCGACGACGCGCTCGAACGTCGCGGTCCGAAAAATCTGGTGGATGTCGTTCCGGAATTTCCGGTGGACGCCAAGCTCGCCACGCGTAAAGCCGCTGAGGCCGCGTTGCAGCCAATCGCGAAAGCCGTGCCCTCACTCATCGGCGCGTGCGCCGATCTGTACGGCTCGACGTTCAATTACATCGCAGACGGTGGTGATTTCGATCCCGGCCACCACGCTGGACGAAATATTCGCGCAGGAATTCGCGAGCACGGCATGGCCGCCATCATGAACGGCCTCGCGTATCACG
>JBDTFL010000685.1:0-4895 GCA_039937955.1 Polyangiaceae bacterium
CGCCAGACAGTCTTCTGATTGGGCCTGATTTACGGGGTTTCATCGCAGCTCCGTTCCGATGGGCTCGAGTCCCATCGCCTGCCTCAGTGCGAGGTAGGCTTCTGCAACCGCAAATTGCGCAGCCGCGTAGCTCGTCTCTGCCAAGAATCGCGAGTTGTTTGCGTCGACGAGCTCGATCGCTTTCGCGAGCCCTTGCTTGTAGAGAATCTCCGTTTCATCGACGCTCTGTCGTGCCGCCGTGACGCCACCTTCTGCGCTTCGAAGCGCAGCTTGTGATGCCGCCAAAAGTGCACTGGCGGTTCGCACGTCGTTTGCGACCGATCGCACGAGCGTGTCGAGTTGCAACGCAGCGATGGAAGCCGAAGCGTCGCGCGAGTGCTTGTCGGCATAGCGAACACCGGCGTCGAATACGGTCCACGTTGCGGTCGCGACGACCGACTCGTCGTTCCAACGTCCGGTGACGTCGGTGTTGGTGGTGCCCGTGAGGTTTGCGGAAATTCCGACCGTCGGAATCAAACGAAGCATCGGCTCCGACGCGAAGAGCTCGGCGGCACGCGCCGAATGTTTCGACGCGATTAGATCGAGTCGCTTTTGCTCGGCAATGCCGACCAACGTCTCGGCATTGTTCACCGGAACGATCGCCGCTTGCAGCGTCGCGGTCGGTTGCGAAAGCGGACCTGTCACGGGCTCGTTCATCAAGAACCCGAGCGCAAAATAGGCTCGATTTACCTGCCCAATCGTCGTTTCGAGTTGCTGCTGCGCCGACGCGAGATCGACCGATGCACGCGTCGCATCGTTCACGCTCGCGAGCTGCGCGTCGACCTGCGCTTGGGTGTCAGCGAGGTTCGCTTTCGCCAAATCCACGCGACGCTGCGCTGCCTCGAGCGCCTCTTCTTGAGAGAGCGCCGTGAAGAATGCATTCGCTGCGTCGAACTCGAGAATGCGTTTCGCGTCGTCGCTCGTTGCGCGCTGTGCGTCGAACAAACGCTGTGCTTGGCGAAGCAGCGGCCACGCCGACGCATTCAAAAGCGGTTGTGCGAGCGTCGTGTTCCATCCGCCGATCTGATTCGGCGGCGCTGATGCACCAGCGCGCGTCGGCTCGTTGGGTTTGATCGTGTCGTTGGCGCTCGTCACGAGCGTCGGAAAAAATGCGGTGCGCGCGCGTTCGACCGCGGCATCCGCAACGTCGGCTTGAAACTCGGCGATCTTTGCGCGCTCATTCCGGCTCATCGCGAGCCGCACGGCGTCAGCGAGCTGCAACGTTCCCTCCGGACGTGGCGGCGGCGACGGCGGCGGATTTGCGAGCGTCGCAACCGGAACTGTAGGCGATGGCGGCGGTACCGCTGGAGCAGGCACCGTCGTCGGAGCAGCGTGGACAATCGACGCGAGAGTCAGCGTAATCGCCGCCGTTGGGACTGCTAGGCACGTCCACGGAGATCGTTTCATCCTCGTCCTTTTCTCTCTCGATTTTTACCGGAGCCGAGCCTCGCCACCCCGCCACCTTTACGAAAATTGACGCGAAATTAGCTCTTTTCAGTGCCTTGCGGTTTGTGCTGCCCGCTCCTGGCCGCTTGCTGGCTCGCGGGCGCGTTCGGTGCGATCGTTCGAGAGATGCCTTTCGTTTCGCCACCCATGACGCCTTCGCATGCGTCGGCCGTGGTGGTGGCAACGCGCGTTTCGTACGACGCTCCGCTCGTTCTCAAGGACGAGCCCATCACGACCGTCACGTTGCGCGATCCGAACGGAGCAGTGCACGAGGTGCGTTTGCTCGGCGGACCGAATCGTCATGGCGGTTTCACATGGATGGCAGAGACGCCGATTCCGACGATCGGCGCAACGGTGCCGAACGACGTGCACGCATGGGTGCACGGCATTCCGATCGCCGAGTGGCCCACCGCGAAAATTCCGGTGCCCTTCACATTTCAGGTCGGTGATCCGAAGAGTCTCGGCGCGTCCGCATTTCCCGAATTCGACGTAGCGAGGCGTGCGTGGAGCACGCCAAAATGCACGGCGTGGCGTGCTTCTCTTGCTGCGCGCGCAAATGTCACCGGCGCCGACGACGGCATCAACGCCGTAATTTGGCACGACGATGCTTGGCCCGCAGAGCTCGTCACCGAAAAATTGGGACAAGTCGTTTTGAGCACCGACGCCTCCGGAAATCTCGAAGACGTCGACATCCACATGAATGGTGCAGACTACACATGGTCCCTAGACGGCCTCGGCAACACGGTTGATGCCCGCGGCGTCTACGAACATGAGCTCGGTCACGCACTCGGCTTGGGCCACACCACCGACATCACCGCAACGATGTACGCAGCCGATCCCGGCGGAGAAAATTGGCGCTCACTCGAGCAAGACGACTTCGACGGCGTATGCGCACTTTATCCCGGCACCGGCGACTCAGCAGGATGTGACGCCGACGCATGCCCCACGAATTACGTGTGTGTTGCACGTGACTGCGAACGACTCGGTGAGGGCGCGGAGCTGTGCTCGCCATGCGTACGCGACGTCGGAGCATGTGCGGGAGCCGGATCGAATGCGCGCTGCATCGACATCGGATCTGGCGTAAATTCCGGGAGAGTGTGCGGTCGTTCTTGTTCCACGGACGCGGATTGCGGCGGCGTTTTTCACTGCCAAGCCACCACGAGCTCCGGCGATTTTCAATGCGTCGCAAGTGACGCATGCGCGAGCGGGCCGGACTTGTGCAAAACAGATGTAGACTGCAACAATGACGGCGTTTGCAGAAGCAGCGCATGTGTCGGCGTCGTTCCACCTGACGAGTTGGATGGCGGATCAGGAAGCGACGCGAGCGCGGGCGACGGCGGATCTGGAAACGCGACGCCACTACCCAGCGGATGCAGCTGCGCGATGAGCGAGCGATCTTCGAGCAATGGATTTTTTTCTCTGGGCGCAGTTGGGATCGTCGCATTTGCGCGTCGGCGAAAAAAATTGCGCGCCGCGCGTGCCGCACTCTTTGCATTTCTTTTGGGCGCATCGTCGCTCGGTTGCGAAAAAGATCGCCTCGCGCCGCCTTCTTCGCCGACGGGAGCCGTAGAAACGGCGGACATCGACGACGGCGGCGCAGTGAGCTGCAAAAATATCGTTCCTCGGATCGATTCGCTCGGCGTACACCGCGGTAAGCCGCCCATGGCGACTTACTCGTTCGATATTCGCCTCAAAAACCCGGCAAATGCTGCGCGTTGGCTGATTTTGCCGAACACCTTTTCCTACGACGGCAAAGACGAGCCGGCGCCCGGAAAAGGTGCGGTCGGCAATCTCGAAGCAACCGAGCTCTCCGCGCGCGGACGTTTGATCTGGGTTTCGATGATCGACCCCGGCGGTTTTCACGCAGTGCTGCTCCCCGCGCATGCGTCGATCACGTTGCATGGCTTGAACATCGATGCGTGGTGGGGGACGCAGCACAAGACCGCGAAGGTCGACGTCATCTTGGCGAAGAGCATTTCGATCGACGAACAACCGATCGAAAAGTACATCACCGGAAATTTGCTCACCGACGCAGATGCCGAAGCGCAGATGGGTGCAGACCCACGCAACATTCTCGTCGTCGACAAATCGATGACCGGCGAAACGGCGCACGCGATGACGTTCGACGAAGAGTGTCGCGGTTACGGACAAGCAATTTTGAAGACGACCGAGCCGTAACTCCGTTGTCGAAGCGGCAACGTAGTTGTCGACGCGCGCAGGCAACATCGCACGAAGCACCGTGAATTATAGAGCGGCGTGCGCCTTGCTCAGATCACGCGCATGCGAACGATCGCGGCGTGTGCAGTGGCTCTCGTGGGCTGCACCTCGACGCCATCATGGGTAGCTTCAAGCGAGGATCCGGTCGTGCGTGAGGACTTCAGTGGACGCATTCGCGCTCGGCCGGACATCCACTGTGATCGCGTTCCGGGAGAGTCGGCGTCATCCGAAGCTCTCCACGATTTTACAGACGCAGGTTTGACGACGTGCGAGCTGACGCCTGTGACTGGAGGCCTTTCGATCGATCGCGGCGAAGCTACGAGCAACTGCACCATCGCCGACTTCGTCAGCAAGGATGGCGGCGAGGTCATCGATATCGAAAACGTCGGATGCTCCGCGACCAGCGGCGACGCGATTTATTTTCCGCTCGCCGCGCTAGAGGGCAGCGAAAAGTACGCGGACGTCGCGTGCAACCTCATGCCCTAAACATTTGCCGAGGCTTTTTTCGCCTCTTTTTTCTTCTTGTAGAGGTCGTCGATGGTCGAGCCGTATTTCTCGAGAACGGCGCGGCGCTTCAATTTCAGGCTCGGCGTGAGCATGCCGTTTTCGGTTGTGAAGTCTTTGTCGATCAAAACGAAATCTTGCACCGACTCGAAGCCTTTGAACTTCTCCGAATATTTTTCGATCTCGGCCTTGAACAGATCCCGAACTTTGCTGTCGCTGAGCAGCGATTCGTCCGAGCCGCTGGTGCCGAGCTGCTTCTTCACGGCGTCGACGTTCGCGACGACGAGCGCAACGTTGTGCGGTTTGTTGTCGCCATAAACCATGACGTTGGTGATGTACGGCGAGAGCTTGAGCTCTTCTTCGAGCGGCGTTGGGACGACGTATTTGCCGTTCTCGAGCTTGTACTGCTCTTTGATGCGGCCAGTGATGTAGAGGAAGCCGTCTTTGTCGAGGTAGCCCATGTCGCCAGTGCGGAAGCCGTGGTCCTTGGTAAAAACCGCTTCGTTTTCTTCGGGGCGGTTCAAATATTCCTGCATCACGTTCGGTCCGTGGACGATGATCTCGCCCTCGACACGACCGGGCTCGGTTTTTTTGCCGCCGGTTTGATTGGGATCGATTTCGATGCGCACGCCCGGAATCGCTTTGCCGACCGATCCGATTTTGCGTGAGCCCGGCCAGTTGGCGGTCGC
>JBDTFL010000686.1:0-2806 GCA_039937955.1 Polyangiaceae bacterium
TGCGGCGTGAAGATGATGGCGCGTCGGTCGCGGCATCGAGCGCATTTTTTGGATCAGGACGCGGCGAAGGTTTTGGCTCCGAGCCGCGAGCTGGCGGTGCATCGCTCACGGAGGGCATCGGGAACCGTGGTAGCTCCAGGCTGTCGTCCGCCGAAAGTGCGTGCGCGATTTCGCTCGAGTATGCGGGCTTCGTCGGAATGTCGTCTGGAACGCTTTTTTGCGGGCGACGCGACGAGAGCGGCTCCGTGTTGAGCGCCGTGTCCATGTCGGAATCGGAAAACGGCGGAGCGGGAACCGAATACGACGGGAGCGGCGGCGCGTCGTCCGCTTCTGCGAGCATCGCCATGCTCTCTGCGACGGACGGCGACGGCGCCGTTTGCGAGAGCGACGCAGCTCCGACCGAGCTGGCTTTTTCGATCGCGGAGATCAGACGCGCGCGGCCGTCGTCCGACGAGCCCGCGTGCTCGAGCGCTTCTGAAAGCTCCGCCGCCGTGACCGCGCGATTTTCGGCGACGGGCTCCAGACCGCGCGCGATGATCTTTCGAAGGTCGGCGGAGAGATCGCCGCGGAGCACGTCGAGCGACACGATGTTGGGGTGCGCCATTGCGCGCAGGGCTTCGAGATCCGAAAGCGCGCCGTGTTGAATGGCGCGACGACGCGCGAGCAATTCCCAAAGCAGGAGCGTCGCCGCATAAACATCTGCGCGAACGGTGACCTGCTCGCCGCGCACTTGCTCTGGCGACATGTACCCGAAAGTGCCTTTAATAAAGCCGGTTTTCGTGTCGCCAGCCATGCCGGTGACTTTGGCAATTCCAAAATCCGCGAGCTTCACGCTGCCGTCGCGATGAATCAAAACGTTGGATGGATTCACGTCGCGATGAATGACTGGCGACAGCTCGCGCGTCTCCGGATCTTTTGCGGCATGCGCAGCGGAGAGCGCAGCGAACACGCGCGACATCAAATAAAATACGGCGCGATCTTCGAGGACCTCGCCGGCGTTCGTGAGCTCGGCGCGCAACGCGTTGAGTGGCAATCCGTCGACGTGCTCGAGCACCATGACGAGCTGATCGCCGGACGCAAAAAAATCGTAGAGCTTGACGATCGACGGATGTGCGAGCCGTGCATAGGCCGCAGCCTCGACTGCGAACATGCGCTCGAAGCTCGGATCATCCTTGTATTCTGCAAGTAATAGCTTGAGCACCACCGTGCGCTCGAAGCCGTTCGGGCCGTTCGCCCGCGCGAGCAGCACGTCGCTGGTACCGCCAGTCGCGAGTCGCCGCACCACACGAAAGCCGGCGATCGTTTGGGGTAGCCCGGACTGACCGTCGGGAAGGCGTGCCTCGTGATTACTCACGTGGCCGTCCTGCGCTCCCGAATCTAAATCGCGATCGGCCTGCAAGCGCTACCCCTCAGGTTGCGCCGGATGCGCCGCTTTCGCCTTCGGTCGGAGTGACCGCGTCGTCGGTCTTTTTGACGTTTTCTGGATGCTCGGCGAGATCGGCGTCCACGTCGTCCATGAGTGCTTCGGCGCGCTCGTCGGAAATTCCGAGGCCTTCCGCGAACGCGTTGAGCGTGTCGTTTTCTTCGTCGGCGATCGCGTTGTCGGCGAATGCAATGGCAGCGGCGAGAACGAATGCGACCTCGGCGCGGCCGGCGTCACCTTTCAATGAATCGACGACCGCAGCCATGCGTTTTTCGCGGCCTTCGTCTTTGATTTTAGCAATCGCGTCGTCGAGCAAAACCTCGATGTGCTTCGAGCGCAGTGTGTCTCCCGACAAATTACGAAGCGCGCCTTTCAGCACCTCGCGCTCTGCGTCGGAGACGTCGTTGTCGGCCGACATCATCAAATACATCGCCTCACAAAGCGGGCCGTACTCGGTCGAGATGTTGATCGCCTCGATCGATTCCGGCGTGCTGCCCGGCGGAAATACTTGCGACGGCGCGGCGCCGCGCTCTCGAAGTTGATCGCGAAGACGGCTCAGTGTGGAGGTGGATAGCCAGAGCATGGAAGAAGGATCCTATCCTCAATCGGCCACCCATCGCCACTCGCTAACTGTTCGGCGCTAGTCCGCTTTGAAGAGGTCTTCCAAATCGGCTTTTGTGAGCTTTTTCGCGCCGCCTGAGTCTTCGCTGAGCACCGCGCCGACCAGCTCGCGCTTTTTGGCGCCGAGCTCGATGATTTTTTCCTCGATGGTGCCTTTGGCGATGAGGCGATACGCCGTGACGACTTTGGACTGACCGATACGATGCGCGCGGTCGGTCGCTTGATCCTCGACGGCCGGGTTCCACCACGGATCGAAGTGGATGACCGTATCTGCCGCCGTCAAATTCAGTCCGCTGCCGCCGGCTTTGAGTGAGATCAAAAATATCGGCGGGCCGTGGTCGCTCTGGAAATTGTCGACGTGCTCTTGACGATCTTTCGTCGAGCCGTCCAAGTACTCGTAGCCGACGCCATCTTCGTCGAGCGCCTTTTTGATGATCTGCAGCATGCTCACGAACTGGCTGAAAAGAAGCACTCTGTGACCACCAGCAACCGAGAGCGCGATGAGCTCGCGCAGCGCAGTCAGCTTGCCAGAATCTTCGTCGGTGAACGCGCGCGGCAATCCGAGCAGACGCGGATCGCACGCCGCCTGTCGCAAACGCGTGAGGCCCGCCAAAATTTGAATGTGCGCCTTCGCCATTCCTTGGCGCTCGACCTCGCCGAGCACCTGCGCGCGCACCTCTTTCAAGACTTGTCCGTAGAGCGCGGCCTGTTCGCCCGTCATGTCGCAGAATTGATCGGTCTCGATCTTCTCAGGCAAATCTT
>JBDTFL010000687.1:0-7649 GCA_039937955.1 Polyangiaceae bacterium
CCGCGAGCCGTCTGATTTGGCCGACGTCGGTAGCGACGCTGCACGTGCGATCGCTGCATCTCCGAACGCCGGTGCTCTGCGCATCATCGAAAAAATGATCGCCGACAAATCGGTGTCACGGCTCGGCGTGCGCGCGTACGTCGTGCGTCTCGCAGACACCGGTGAATCGAGCAGCCTCGCGGACGACGCCATCTCCGTATTGGCGAAATCCCACGACGGCAACGAACGCGCGCTCGGAATTTTTGCGCAGCTCCTCGCGAGTCACGGTGATCTGGACGCAGCGCTGAACGACAAAGACGCGCGTGTGCGCCGCGCCGCCGAGCAGGCGATGCTCGACGCACGCTACGATGAAAAACGCAAAATCATGCTGGATCGGCTGCCAGCCGAAAAAGACGAAGGCGCGCGCGAGCTCGCGTTCATTGCGCTGCTCGATCCGAATTTACGCAGTCGCGTTCCAACGTTGGCGCTCGTCGATCGCGCGACGTCGGGCGGTGTCGATGCACCGCTTGCCACACTCGCACGTGCCATGCGCAAAACCGAAAACGCCGACGAGGGTATCGCCGCAGCGTTCAACGCGATCGATCCGACGATCCGGGCGCACGCGGCCATCGGGCTCGGTCAGAGCGTTGCGCCAGACGCCACCGGAATGTTAGCCACGGCTTACGCTTACGAAGCCGACGCATCGGTCCGTCGCGCGATCATCCTGGGGTTGTCGGGCGCTGCGCCGCTCGATTCGGTGTCGCGTCTTTCGACGCTGCGCCTCGCCGCGAACCTCGATCCCGATCGACCGACACGCATGATCGCCGCGCGCGCCCTCCAATCCCTCACGCCTGTTTCGTTCGTACGTAAGCAGATCGCGTGGATTCATTTGGATGCCGGAGACGGCGGAAAAATCCCTTCTGCGATGCTCGCTGCCGTTCTCCGTTCCGACGGCATCGCCGTACCGATCGCGTTCGACGACGACGGCTTTGCGCTCGTTCCAGGAATGCCGCTCGGACCCGCACGACTGGTTCTTGCGCCGCGCTTGCCGTCGGACAAGGATGCTGGCCGATGACCTCGCGTGAACCGAGCAATCCGCCGATGGCCGCACCGGCATTCGAAGATGCCGTGAAGCGGCTCACCGAAATCATCGAGCGACTCGAGCGCGGAGACCTTCCACTCGAAGAATCGATCGCACTCTTCGAAGAGGGCGTGAAGCTCTCCGCTGTTTCGCAATCACGGCTCGATGCCGCAGAAAAAAAGGTCGAGCAGCTTCTACATGTCGACGCGAACGGCACGCCGCGCACCGCTCCATTCACGACGACGAACGCGGACGACGACGAGTAACAAGAATAAATCGAAACGAACGACCACTGCTCGGTCGTTCATGATCTGCCGTGATTTCGCCTGTTTTAAACGACCGTGTTAGAACTCCGCGCATGGCAAAGAAGCACGACGTGCCTTTCGTCGTCGACCTTCCCAACGCATCCGCCGACCAGCCTTCATGGCTGCGCGTCGGTATTTTTGCGATCGTCGGGCTCGTCGTAGGAATCGGTTGGCCGCGCGTTTTCGGCATCCGACTCGGGCCGAGCGCGCCGGTCTCCGCCGCTGAGGCACAAAGCGGAGCTCGTCCAAACGATCCGCCTCCCGCGCTCCCCGCTAACGTCGTAGCTGCGTCCCCCACCGCGAGCGGAGTGAATCCGGCAGCAATGACGGCGAGCTCGAACGCGATCGAGGCCGGAACCTCGACGGTCGACGTCAAACACGGCGTCATTATCAGCTGCAAAACCGACACCGGCGAAACGCTCAAGGGCGCAGCTTGCGGCACGCTCGACTTCGACGCGATCGCGCTCCCTCGCCTCAAACGACTCTCGAACTGCCCCACGGCTGATGGCGCGGACGGCAAGCTTTCCGTGCTTTTTGGGCTCGATTTCGAATCCAACAAAGTCCGCATCGACGTCGGCCGAAGCACCACAATCGAAAACAAAGATACGTTCAGCGGTTGCCTGAGCGGCTCGTTCGACAAAGTTTCGCTCGGCGCGATGGCGCACGACAACACGCGCTACACCGTTTCGTACTCCGTGCATTTTGCGCCGCGCGGCAGCGTGACGCCCGCAACTCCGGGCGCAGCCGGCGGAACCGCAACCGGCGGGTCAGCGCCCGACACGAAACCCGGATCGCAAACACCATCCACTGCATCGAGCCCGACTGCAGACGTCGCAGCCGACAGCGCCGAGGTCGTTTGGCAAGTCGCCATCGTGCGTGATTCTCCGCGCACCGGAAATGTCGTCGCGCGTTTGCCGCGTGGCAGCACCGTCAAAATCGCATCCAACCAAGAGGGTTGGTACCGCGTGCACTATGGACCAAGCTTCGGGAGCGAAGGTTGGGTCTACCGCGCTTCAGTCGGCAAATAGAAAGAGCCCGAGCCCAGAAGCCGAGCTACGCGGAGGCGCCTACGGTCAAGGGTGAATCGTAATCCCCAAAACGAGGGCGCCTTTGTCATGATGTTTTGGATCGAGCCACTGGCCGGCTACTGCCAAGAGCTCATTCGCTCCGTGAAGGACCTCGAGCCTCGACAAAAAATCTTTCCCGTTGGGCTCGCTGATCGTCGTGAGCACACGATAGCGATTGTCCTTCGACATGTCCTCGAACGTCAGCTGCAGGATGCGTCCGTTCTTCAAGGTGTACGACGACGGGACCCCTTTTTTTACCGGGAACGTCGCTCGGTTGAGCAACTTGTACGTGTTGTACGCGGACAGCGGCGGCTTCTTCAGTTGCGCCACGTTTGCGACGCGCGGATCGATCGAGCCGGCGCCTGGAGTCGTCGTGCCTTGGAGCTCGATGATGTCGGCCTGCGGATCCGCGTCGGCGTTCGCTGTTTTCGGAAACGCCAGCCATCCGCCCGCAACGACCATCGCCATCAACGCGGTGGCTTGAAGGAATTTGCGCCGCTTGAACAGTCGCTTCAACACTGAGTCGCCCGCGCTCATTTTTGTTCGTCCTCGCCGATCCACACGACGACGCTCGAGGCATTCGGGTTTGCGCTTGCGGTTCCCGGCACGTAAAACACGGAGACCTCGTGCTTCGGGGAATCGACTGACTCGATGTCTACGCCTGATTGCAGATACGCCTCTGCAGCCATTTTTTCAGGGTCAACGCCGACTTGCGTGGGCGTTTGGGTCGGGATGGCCGGAACGGCAATTGGCGGTTGCACACTCACTTGCGCAACGGTTTGAGGAAGCGGGGCGCCGGGAAGCGGAGAGTCATTGTTGACGAGCAGGAACCAAGCGGCTGCAATCGCGAATGCGGTGCTGATGCTGCCGACGATGATCGCGTTGCGGCGACGAGTCGCGAGCGGCGCTATGGCGACGATCTTCTTGTCGAGCGCCTTCATGACGTCGTCGGCGATCTCGTCGGGATTTCGGCCCTGAGCGCGATCGGTTTGAATGATGCGCACGCAATCGCCGAGTGTTCGCAATTCGAGCGCGAGGCGCGAGGCATCTTCGTCCGATGCGAGCAGGCTCTCCGTGCGATCGAGCGCGTCGCCTTCGAGCTCCCCGTCGACATACGCCATCACGTCGAGCATGGTTTCGTGCGAGAGGCTCATGACGGGGCTCCAGACGAAGAGGGCGGCGCGTCACCTTCTGAGGCAGGCGCCGATGATGCCGGAGCGGGCGATGCGGGTGACGATCCGGGCGCAACCGAATCCGGGGACGAGCCGTCGGTCGGCACGGCGCCGATTTGCTCGACGTAGCAATCGGCCAATGCCTTTTGCAGCTTTTGGCGAGCGTGAAACAGGCGGCTCATGATCGTTCCTTTTGAAACTCCCATGGCCTGCGCCATCTCTTCGTAACTCAGGCCTTCAATTTCACGCATGATGATGACGCCGCGGTGATAGCTCGGAAGCGCGTCGAGCGCGTCCGTGAGACGTGCTCCGATTTCGCGCCTTCGTACTGCGTCGACGGGGTCAGCCCCTTCGACACGACTCAAAAAAGGAAAAAGTGCTTCTTGGTCTTCTTCGACCTCGAGCCGAGACTCGTCGAGCTCGGTGTTTTTGTGACTGGGTTTGCGGATGAGATCGATGCTCAAGTTCGTGATGATTCGGTAGAGCCACGTGAAAAAGCTCGAACCGCCTTGGAAGCTACCGAGCCCTTTGTAGACTCGTAAGAACGCGTCTTGAACCAGCTCGCGTGCATCGTTTTCGTCACGTACGAGCGAAAGCGCGATGGCGAATGCGCGCCGTTGATGACGCTCCACCAGCTTTCGAAAGGCTTCTCTGTCTCCTGCTTGTGCCCGCGCGATGAAAACGCGGTCTTCCTCGGCTTCTTTCTGCCTTGCTAGCTTGGTGTTTGACGCCGAGGTTTTGACGGTATTCACCGCCATCGGCGGGGGAGGCGGAGTTGGATGAACCGCGCGTGTCGACACCTCGTCTTCCGACGGCGGCGCCGCATCCGACTCATCAGGACGCGCATTCATCACCAACCGATCTACCCTACGCCGACGTTTACGAGAAGACTCGGTTACAAATAGAGCCGAATTTCCCGAGATTTTCGAGTCTCTAGACGCCTGCGCGTAGCTCGGCTTTCAACCTAGACGCCTGCGCGTAGCTCGGCGGCTTTCTAATACCCGGGATCACCTGGGTCGTGCTGAGTCACTGGCGCGCGGGTCGGTGCAACGTCGTCGAGATGTCCGAGCGTCGGTTTGAGATCCATCTCTTTGCCTTGCCGCGAGATGTGAACCGTGACCGTTTTGCCCACGCCCGCGATGCTCGCCAGCCACTGCAATCGCGTTCCACGGTCGACGGGTTGACCGTCGAATTGCAGCAAAACATCGCCCGGTAAAACGCCGGCTTTGTCGGCAGGCCCGCCTTGCTCGACCGAGTCGATCACCGCGCCATTGTCGCCGGTGACTTTGAGCGACGCGCGATCGTCGGGCGTGAGCTCGTGCACGTCGGAGATACGAACGCCGAGTGCGCTGCGCGTGACGTGACCGTCGCGCATCAGCATCGGCAAAAGCTCTTTCACCATGTTGATGGGGATCGCGAAGCCGATGCCTTGTGCGCCTCCGCCGCGAATCGCGGAGTTCACGCCGACCGCCTCGCCCGAAAGATTGAGCAGCGGACCGCCGGAATTTCCCGGATTGATCGACGCGTCGGTCTGCAAAAAATTGTAGTAGCCGCTTTTGTCGAGCGGCACGTCTTGGTTGGTGCGGCCTTTGGCGCTGATGATTCCGGCGCTCACCGTGTGCGAAAGCCCGAACGGATTTCCGATCGCCACGACCCAATCGCCGACGTCCATCGCGTCGGAGTCGCCCATTTTGATCGGCGTGAGCGTCGGGCTGTCTTTTGCGTTGATGCGCACGACTGCGATGTCGGTGCGTTGATCGCGTCCGATGATCTGACCGGGAAATTCGCGGTCGTCCGACAGCTTGATGGTCATCGTCGTTGCATCTGCGACGACGTGATTGTTCGTGAGCACGGTGCCGTCTTTGTCGATGACGAAGCCGGTGCCGAGGCCTTTGGTTTGTTGCCGACGACCGTGTCCGAAAAATCCGGTGGGCTCGACCTCTTCGCCGATGGTTTGAATCGTAACGACGCTCGGGTCGGCGGCCTTCGCGATCGGCGCGAAGCTGAGAGGGCCACTTTTGATCCCCTCCATTGCGACCGGTTTTTCGAGCGGTGCCGCGCTCGACGTCGCCGCAGTTGTCACTACGGGGGCCGACGAGCCGCTCACTTTCTTGTCACACGCGAAGAGCAGCAGCGGCAGAACGAGAAGCAGGCAGCGGGTCGACATCGGGCGCGTCATCGGCATCCTTTTATTTGGTTACGTTTTCGAAAGCTCCACGAAACGCATTCGCAGATCGAACAAGATCTGGTGAATCAAACGCTCTTCGTCACCCGACAAATTCCCCTTCGTCTTCTCTTCGAGAAGCGAAATGAGATCGATGGTTTGACGAGCGAGCGGCAGGCTCTTTTCCACTTTGTTGGTCTCCGGATGCGGAGCCTCACCCAAATGCATCAGCGCGGAATGGCTGAGCGAAAGGACGAAGGTCGAAAAATCGATGCTCGGAAGCGGGTCGACGTGATGCTCGTCGTGCTTTCGTTCGGCCGAATCGCTCTTCGCCTTTTCGCTCGCCTTCTGATTCATGACGGCTCGTCTTCCAAGTCGTCATCTTCGTCGTCGCCGACCGCAGGCTGACCTTCGGTCACCGGGTCCGTTTGCTCGACGAGGTCTACGAGCTTGGCGCGCTGCCCTTCCACGTCTTTTTCCGTGAGAATGCCGTTGCTCAAGTTGCGCTCACGTACGCGAATATCCCAGTCCCACGAATTGATCTTCGAGTTGCTCATCGCTATCGCCTTTTTTTCTCCGCGCATGAGCGATCCATCTGATGGAACGAACATGCGCGACTCTCCGTTTATGCCGTGCTGCTTACCGTTTCAATTCAAGACAATTTGCTTCTTCTTGCCGAGCTGAACCAAGTCCGACGTTGCGCCGGCGCCATGCTCGTGCGGGTGGCTGTGATCGCCATGCTCATCACCGTGATGATGATCATGCCCACACGATTCGTCATGGACGTGGCCTTCACCTTCTTCATAAGCGGTGGCCGCTTCCGCGATTTCCTCGTCGGTAGCCTCACGGACGTCCTCTACTTTGACCGAATAGTGGAGCGTCTCGCCGGCGAATGGATGATTCGCGTCGACGATCACGGCGTCGTCACGAACCTCGATGACGCGCATCGTGACCTCTTCACCCTCTTCGGATTCGGCGATGAACTCGTCGCCTGCGGCGATTTGCTCGGGAAATTCCCCGCGATCAATCTCCATGACCATTTCGTCGTCGTGCTCGCCGAAGCCCAAATTGGCCGGCACCACGATGACTTTTTGATCACCGGTCTGCAGACCCACGAGCCCTGCCTCGAGCCCTGGCACCAGCGTCGAGTAACCGTGCACGTATTCGATGGGCTCATCGCCTTCGTCGAGGCGCTCGCCTGCGTCGTTTTTGAGCTCGCATTTCAGGGTCACGTAGCGGTTCGCTTCGATCTGCATCTTGTCCTGCACTTTGATCATGAGGAGGAGCGAGCAGGCTTGCTCGCGTCTAGATAAGGAGCGCGAGGCGTAGCGCGAAGCCATGCTTTTGTCACTTGCTTCGCACGAAGTGTGTGACAAGGTAGGTCTCGCCGAAAACGTCCCTATTTCGCTCCTTCTTGCCCCAGCCTTCCGCTGGCAGAAACGGCACCTCAGAAATGTCCTCGCGCTTCGCAGTCGGTTTTTTCGCCCTCACCATCGGCATGTCGTCGCTCGGCCTCGCTGGCTGCGGAAGCGCAGACAGCTCAGACAACGTGGATGACAGCACTTCGGACGTGACGAAGACCGTTTACGCGAATGTGTACGAGGTTCTCGGTGGCGACGACTTGAACGACTACCTGACGATGCGCACGAAGTTGAACAACGACTTCTTGGACATCTGCGGCGACACGTTCTGCGACGGCGATTACGGGCAATTTCAGCCTGTTCAGCTCGATTGCTCGGCGTCGAAGACCACCAAGAAAATGGCGCAATGTGAGTGGACGTTCGCGGCCAGCATCGAATATGTGAACGGATACAGCGGGAAAGTAACGTCTGACGTCGGCGTGGTCACCTGCACGATCCCGGTCAAAGGCCTCGCGACGGA
>JBDTFL010000688.1:0-20651 GCA_039937955.1 Polyangiaceae bacterium
CGCGCGCGGCGCGATCTCCGGGCTCGGTGAGCAAGACGCCGCAAGTGGCGTCGGCGCAGTCGGAGAACCGGCACGCGTCGCTATCACGCACGACGAGGAGCTCGCAGCGGGCGGTCTCGCGCGTCCGCTGGCCGCTCGCGCACACTTGAATGGCAGCACCGGCGATCGCGCCACGGCAATCTTGAGAAAATCGCTGTCGCTCCTTTTCATGGAGCTCGACGGCACTCGCCCGAATTGGAGGAGCGAACGCATAGGCATTGCGCTCGCCACCTCGAGCGGCGGCATGCGCGGCGCGGAGGCTTATTTTAAAGCTGTTTCCGCGCACGAGCCCATTTCGAAATCCACCGCTACGAGCGCCACTTATTTCGCGCCGATGACTGATGCGCTCTCTGAAACCGGCATTTCGTTTTCGCCCGCCACGTTGGTTTTGACGGCGTGCGCCGCATCGACCATCGCGATCGGCATCGGCACGCGTTGGCTGGAAGCTGGCGACTGTGATCTCGTCATCGCCGGCGGCTTCGACGCAGTCAGTGTCTTCGTCGCTTCCGGCTTCGAAGTGCTGCGCGCCACAACCGGCGAATCGCCACCAAAACCTTTTTGCCAAGGACGCGATGGCATGTCGCTCGGTGAAGGGGCAGGGCTCCTCGCGCTCGTCGACGTCAAAAATATAAATACGGAGAAAGTACACGCATATGTCGCAGGCTTCGGAGCTTCGGCAGACGCGGTGCATTTGACGGCACCCGACCGCACCGGCGCCGGCCTCGCGCGCGCCGCGGAGGCTGCGCTGAGCAACGCCGAAATGATCGCGACCGACATCGACTTGGTGAGCGCCCATGCCACCGCCACGCCGTTCAACGACGCCGCCGAGATCAAAGCGCTCGCGCGCGTGATGAAAGAGCACAAGCCGACCATCCTTCCGCTCAAAGCGCAGATTGGTCACACGCTCGGTGCGGCCGGCGCTCTCGAAACGCTCGCATGCGTCGACGCCATCGAGCGAAACATTCTTCCGGCATCTGCGTCACACACGCAAATCGAGCCAGATTTACCGGCAATGCTGCATGCGCGTGCTCGGGCAGGTGAGGTGCGCGCGGCGCTGAAAATGTCGGCGGCCTTTGGCGGAGCGAACGCGGCCCTCGTCATCACGCGTGATCGAAAAGAGAAATCACAACGATGTCAGCACGACGTGTTCGTGAGCCGGGCGGTTCTGGTCGACGAAGCGCCCGACGCAGAGCAGCTCTCGTCGCGCACGGCGATCGCTCTCGACAAGATTTTGCGCGGCGATGATCTCTGTCGCTATGCCCTCGCGGCGCTCGGCGCGCTCGAAGACGTCGTCGGCTCGCTCAAGGGTGCCGGCGTCGTGATCGGACACTCGGCTGCGACGCTCGAAACCAATTACTTGTATTATACAAATTATCAAATCAAGGGCGCGCGGTTTGCCGAGCCACGACGTTTTCCGTACACGACACCGAACGCCGTTGCGGGCGAATGCGGCGTCGCCTTCGGATTGACGGGACCTGGATTGGCGGTCGGCTCCGGATTTCACGGAGGCGCTGAAGCGCTCGCGATTGGCGCTGCGCTCGTGCGCGCGGGTGACGCGGAAAAGATGGTCGTCGTTGCCGTCGACGAAATTGGAGATGTCGCGCGCACCCTCCTCGCGGCGAGCGGCCACGATCCGACCTTGTTCCGCAGCGGCGCAGTCGCGGTGCTGCTCTCGCGTTCGAATTTGGGTCACGCCAAGATCGATCGCGCAGAGCTGATTGCCAATTCGTCAAACGAATCGCAGATCGACTCGCCCGGACATCGCGCGCTGATTTTGCTCTGCGCCGCGGAAATTCCCGGGGAAATCCACTCCAGCTCGCCGCACGGCTCAGCGCGCATTTCACTTTCGCCCTCTGCTCGAAATTGACGAGCTGTCGCGGAGCCAGGCAACGCGTGGCCGTCTAGGGACGGATTGAGCTATTTTTTTCGGGAATTGAGCTCCGCTTTGCTACGTTCCGTTTCAGCCATGCGTTTTTTCATGTTCGTTACCGCGCTCTTGCTCGCAGCGTTTTCGTTCGGCTGCTCCAAGACGATGATCCCGAACACGGACGTCGAGGACAACAGCGACAACCGCAAAGTGATCCAGTTTTGCGAGGACTACCGCCACGCCGTCGAAGAGAAAAATGTCGGCAAGCTGCTCTCGATGGCGAGCCCGCGCTATCACGAGGACGGCGGCAACTCCGACGACTCGGACGACATGGATTACGACGGCCTCAAACAGTACTTCCTGACGTCGTTCATGAAGACCGCCGGCATCCGCTACGAAATTCGCTACCGCAAAGTCACCTTCACGGAGACCGCGCGCGTCTACGTCGACTTCACGTATGCAGGCAGCTTCAAGATCGCCGGCGCCAAAGGCATGGAGTGGCGGCACACCGTCGCCGACAATCGCCTCGAGCTCGTACCCGACGGCGAGACGTACAAAATCATCGCCGGCATGTAAAAAACGGATTGATAGCGCTGCTGCGCGGTCCGTATCGTCGGTCGAGCTCGCTCAAAATACTCATGGTTTCCTCGCTCGCTCTTCCTAGCTCCGGACCGTTCACTCTACGCTCTCAACCCGTTTTTGCGCTGCCGGCGTCGTGTTGAAACCTTTCACATTCGCGCACGTTTCTGATTTTCACGTCTCCACGTTCGGCGACACGTTCCACGATCGCGCGCGCATCGTAAAACGCAGTGTGCGGCAGGCGGACACCGCGCCCATTCGTTGGGACACGAAATGGGAGGAGGCCGGTTGGAAGGTGCTGCATTTGAAAGGTGCGCGCGCCGCCAAGCTGCAGATCGTCGATCCGGACGGCTACTCGCACGACGTTCCGTCGGTGCGTGCGTCGGGCGGCATCATCGATCCGGTGGAACGCGGCGCCGCCAAAGCGTGTCGCCTCGAAGCGCGTAGGTCGAAGACGCTCGCGCAAGATCCGCCCGGTGAAAATGCGGTGGAGCTGCTGCTCGCAGCAACGCCGAAGAACTCGAATCTGCGCCTTTTGCGCGCGGTGCGCATCGTCAAAGAGAGCAACGTCGACGCAGTGCTCATCACCGGCGATCTCACCGACGACGGCGACGGTTACGAGCTCGTGCTTTCCGCTTTCGACGAATGGCGCAGAAAAGGAATGCTGTTCGCGGTCTCTGGAAATCACGATCGATACATATTTCCGATCAGCGGAAGTGGCCGACCCAAGGCCACCATCGAATCCAAAAAAATCGCCTGGGAAAAATTCGCGAGCGACATCGGTCTCACGCTCGATCCATGCGGCGCGTGGTTTCGTGAGCTCCCCGAAGCTGGTGCCGTCATGGTCGGCCTCGATTCGTGCTCACGTCCGCAACGCCGGTTTTTCAGGCACAACGGCTCGATCAGCGAAGACGAAATCGAATATCTCCGAGCCAAAGCGAAGACCGACGCTTGGAAAAATGCGCGTCATCGGTTGGTGGCGCTCCATCATCATGTCGTTCCGCTTCCGCATGGCGTCGGAAAACGCGCGCCTTCGGAAATTGGAATGCGCCTCGACAACGCGAAAGAGGTCGCGCGTGTGCTCGACGAAGTTGGCGCCACGCTCGTCATGCACGGGCATCGTCACATCTCCGAAGAGCGACAGCCGGCCGGGCTGAATTTCAGATTGCTCGCGTCGTCTTCACTCACGCTCGGTTGTCGCAGCGGAGACGCTCCTTCGTTTTGGCGCATCGAGCTAGGCGAGCACGCTTACGCCGAGCGCGTTCGCATTCCGATCGAGTCGGTCGACGAAGAAGAAGATCCAGGAGTGCCGCACGAGGCCATCTCGGCTTCCGATCTCGGCGACGCCGGCGAAGACTAAGGCGACGTCTTTTGCGGACGCTTGGTAAGACAAGCGTCGAGCGCAGACTTCAGCGCGCTCGCGTCGGACGGCAACGTCGGTGTGACGGTGGGCTCGAATCCGTCTTTGATGCTGTCGACGTCGACGCCGGTTTGACTGGGCCAAAGTCGCGAGTCGTAGCTGTTCATGCGGTTGTCGCCCATCGTGAAAACGTGACCGGGCTTTACGGTCCACGACGCTTCGGCTTTAGAATCTCCGAGCAATGCGTCGATGGCGACCAAGTACGCGGATCGCCCTAAAAACTCGACGAAAATCTCGTAATGATGAATCACGTTGCCGTCGATCGAAACGTATTTTCCGACGTCGCAGGACGGTACTTCCCAATCGTTGATGCGCGGGTGACCGCCCACTACGCGAACGCGATCGTCTCCGACGCCGATGATGCGCTGGATGAAGTCCTGCGTTTCATTTTCCGGAAACGGAAAGACGATCACCTTGCCGCGCTCGGGACCTCTCTCGAGATGATTGGCCACGACGTGCGCGTCGACTTGATAGGTCGGGATCATTCCGCCGGACGGAATGCGATACGGGTGAAAAATATAGAAGCGCGCACCGATGACGGCGAGCACCACGAGCCCACCGAGCGCGACGAGCACGCGAAGAATTTTTTCGAAGCTCACGACGACCTCGCGCGCGAGTCAGTCCGCGTCGGTTGCGGCATCGACGACCACGCTCGAATCAGCGACCGTCGAAACGCTCGCGTCCGAGCCGTCGGGCGGCGGCGTGAGCCACGCGCACTCTTTTGCGGTCTGCGGAAACTGGACCCAGAGGCATTGATTGTCGCTCTTCGTTTGAATCGCTTTGATGCATGCGGTGACGGCGGGCGTTCCGGGATCGGAGACCTCGAGGCCGTGGAGGCATGCGTCTTTGTAGAACGAGATGCAGCCGTCGACGCCGTCGGATACGGAGGGCGGGGTGCTCAAGCTGATGCCGCACGCGGGCGCCGCTTGGCAACGCGCGGTCTCGATCTGTCGGCACGCGTCGATGCCGGTGGCGTCGCTTCCGCACGCCGCATAGAGCGCAACGGCGAAAACGGACATGACCAACGAAACGAAACGACGCATGGCTCTCTCAGTTACTACGGCTCGCGGCCAGCTCCAACAATTGGGAGATTCGGATAATTGTGCAGGCAGCCCGACTTCAGGCATGGTGTTGGTGAGCTCATGATTTGGCTGAATTTGCGGGCTTTCAGATGCCCATAGCGTCGGCGATGATTCTTGCGGCGGGAGTTGGCTCGCGCCTGGCGCCGCTCACCGATTGGCGACCGAAGGCGCTCGTGCCGGTCGGCGATCGTCCGATGCTCGCGCGCTTGGCCCTGCAGCTGCGCGCCGCGAACGTCGATCGGATCGTGATCAACGCGCATCATCACGCAAGTGAGCTCGTGGCGTTCGTTCGCGATTCGAAAGCGGAGCTCGGCGAGATTGGCGTTTCGGAAGAACGTGATCTGCTCGGCACGGCCGGAGGCGTGAGTCACGCGTGTGCGCTGCTCGGAGTGGGCAGCACGTTGATTTGGAACGGCGACATCGTGGCGGATTTGGATGTCGCGGCGCTCGCGCACTCACATGATGAACAACCTACGGAAGCAACGCTCGCCGTCACAATCACCGAAAAAAATGCAGGAAACGTGGGCATCGACGCCAGCGGCAACATCGTGCGCTTGCGCAAAGAGACCACCGCACCTGGAGAAGTTCGCGGAGGTTTTTTTCTCGGCGTGCATGTCATCGGCGAGGCGCTGAGGAGCGCATGTCCCCCCGTCGGTTGCTTGATCGGTGATGTATATCTGCCGGCATTGCGACGTGGCGCACGACTGCGCGCGTTCGTGTTCGACGGCGAATTTTCCGATATCGGATCGCCCACCAGCTATCTCGACGCAAACCTCGCGTGGCTCGGCTCGAAAAAAATCGCTTCGTGGAAAAGCGACAACGCAGATGTCGAGAGCACGATCGAGATTCGCCAATCGATCATCGGAGAAGGCGCACGCCTCACCGGCGCCGGTTCGCTCGACTCATGTGTCGTCTGGCCTGGCACCCATTTCGACATGAGCCGAGCTACGCGGAGGCGTCTAGCGAACGCCGTCGTGACCCCTTTCGGAGTCGTGAATCTTTCGCTTTGAGCGACGAATCGGCTTGCACGAAACGCGCGGCCGCGGGATAGCTTCGCGTCACTATGGGGCACGTGTCTTTCTCCCGCAGAAATGCGTTTCAGGCTTGTTTTATAGCCGTTTCAGTAACCGGTGCGCTGGCGTTGGCAGCGGCGTGCGTGCCGCAAACGATGGGTCTCACGGTGCGCCACGCAAACGGCGTGGACCCGCAACCCGAAGGCGGGGATCCGATGTCGACGACGCCCGTCCCTGGAGACGGGCTCGCGCATCACAAGCCCGGTTATGCGGTGCTCCGCACGACCGACGATTGGGATCTTTTTTTCGCGGACCCATCACTGCGCCCGAACGGAATCGATTTCACGCATCAGATGGTGATCGCCGCGTACGCCGACGACTCCACGTTGTCGTCGCTGCAAATTCGCAAAGTCGCGGACACTGGCACTCAGGTAAATGTCTTCGCTACTGAGGTCGCTCCCGGCGACGGTTGCCTGCCGCGCCAAGATCATCCGGCGTATGCGCTCGTCACCGTCGACAAGAAAAATGAGCCGGTGCTCGTGTACGTGGATCGCGAGCAGGGCGCGCGTTGTCAGGCCGATCCGCCGAAGGTGTCGGTGATGTGTCGTGTTCCGCCGGCCAAAGAATGGACCGAGAATATTTCGGCGCCTCTCGGCCAGACGGTGGAGTGCGCGGCCACCACTGACCCGACGCAGCGTCGCACCATCGTCGATCGCGATTGGTCCATTCGCGAATTGCCGCGCGGCTCGGACGCACGCGTGACGCTCATCGACGAAGCACACAAGGCCTCGATCGTGGTCGACGCGCTCGGGACTTATCGTTTGCGAATCGCAGCAACCGACGAAGCCGCGCGCGTAGGTGAGGCCATCGCGAAGATCGAAGCACCGCCGCCCTCCGACGATTTGTACGTCGAGCTGGTTTGGTCGAACTTCACGTCGAGCGACGATCCGGACACGTTTCCACGCGTGGAGTTGCGCGCAAAAGAGCCGGGCGGTCGCGATTTGAACGTGATGCCCGTGCCGTCCAAAGCGCAATCCGTTCTCAATCAGCGTCGTCCGCCGGGTGCACCAGCACTCGCGCCCGCTCGGCCCTCCGCGACGTCATGCACGATCGAGCTCGCCGACCATCCTCTCTGGTGCGACACGTGGAAGTACGGAAAAAATACGTTGATGCGATTGCGCGGCGGATCCGCGGGTCGCTACGCGGTCACCGTTCACTACGTCGACGATCGTTTTGCAGGTGCACCCGTCGCGTGTATTCGCACGTACGCAAAAGGGAAGATGGCGCTCGAGCTTTGCGACAATCAAATTCGCAAAGCCGACTCCAACTGGGAAATCGGAGCCATCGTCGAGACGACCGGCCGCTTCGACATTCCGGAGGACGTGCCGAGCGTCGACGGCGGCGCGCTGCTCAGCGGCGGTGATGCGGGCATCCACTTGCCCACGCCCGTCCTGACGCCAAACGCGAAACCAAACCCGACCAGTGCGAAAGACGCGGGAAAGTAAGCCGTTTCGTCATTCGCTTCAAGCCGCGTGCGCATTTGCGGCGCTTGTCGTTTTCCTTTCGCGAGCTGCATTCGCATATCGCCCCTTCGACGGCACCGACGCGGACGTCGCGAAGGAAGGTGAGTTCGAGATCGAGCTCGGCCCCGTTCATTATTTTCGTCAGAACCGTGATCACCTTGGAGATTTTTTTTCGAGCATCATTCTCGTTGGCGGTCCGTCGCGTTGGCCGCTTCGACCTGTCGCCGAGTTTTACGCCGAGCGCACGTTCGGAAAGTCGACGCAGCTCTCCGGATTGCTCGGCGCGATCTACTACGCAAACCGCAAAATCGACCTGGATTTCGCGTTGCGCGAAGCCAGCGTAGACGAGCAGGCGATCACTGAAATTCGCCTGGGCCTCACCTGGCGCATCGACCTTTGGGGAGCAGAAGGTATCGAGGATGAGGCGCACGACGAGAACAATCGCGATCCAGATTGAGCGTGAGCGTCAATGCTCGGCCGCGTTCATGCTGCTGCAAACATTCTTCGTCTGCGACCAGATCCAATCCTTCTCAGCGTAATTGTAATAAGCGACGGACATGGTTTCGTTCGCGATGTGCATGACCGCGAAGGTCGGAGCGTCGTGCTTCAGCGCGCCCGGTTTATAGACGTCGATGCCATGCCACACGTAGTGGTCGGTCGCGTGGTGATGTCCGTGAATGATGCCGGCTACACATCGACCCTCCAAGATCTTCGCGATGCGACCCTTGTAGTCGCCCGTGTCGAACCAATCATTGTCGGCCCACGGACCGGCGAGCGCGCGATGAAAGTAGACGATGAGTGGAACGTCTTTTTCAAATCGGCCGAGATCGCGTTCGAGCCAATCGAGCGCGTTGTCGTCCGGCGCTTCACCGAGCGCCACGAAGTGCACGTCGTCGAAGTCGAACGCGTACGGTTTGCCGCCGTGACGCTCTGCAACGCGATCGGAGATCCAAGGACCGGGGCCGTTGTCGTGATTGCCGATCACCTCGAACACCGGAATTTCAAGCCCCGCAGCGCTCGGTGTGGTCGGTGTGCTTCCCCAAAAATAAAGAAAACGATTCCACTCGTCTTGTTCTCCGCTGTCCGTGAGATCGCCCGTGATGATGAGCCCGCGCGGCTTGCCGACGACGCCGCCGACTCGAGCCGGATACGCTTTTCCTTCCATTGCGCCCATCGTGTCGACGACGAGCTGCTCGCGCGCTTCGGGGACGAATCCCAAATGCGTGTCACTCACCGCGAAAAAGGTCACGTCGCGACTCGCAGCGCGCTTCTTCGGAATTTGCGGCGCGGCATCGCGTGGTGCTCGTGCGATCGGTGGCGTGATGGCACCGGCCGGAGGCGTCGCCCACATGACGTGTGAACGCCAGTAAAGAATCCCTGCCGCGACGACCGCCAGCGGCGCGAGGAAGGGCCTGATCCTCAGCTTCACGCTTTTTTCGTAGCAGAGCGCGGAGCCTCGTGAGTCACGAGGCACGCCCTCGTGAGAGTCGGGCAGGGCGCGGGGCTTTGCGTCCGACGTTTTCCGCATGGAACGCGGAAGGGCAGGCGTCGTTCACGGGGCATTTTTCGCAGTCGGGCTTGCGCGCGAAGCAAATGCGACGTCCGTGAAAAATCAAAACGTGGCTGACGTTGTCCCAATCTTTTTTGGGAATCACCTTCATCAAATCTTGTTCGATCTCCACCGGCTCGGTTTCTTTCGTCCAACCGAGGCGCTGCGAGATGCGTTGCACGTGCGTGTCCACGACGACGCCTTCGCTTTTTCCGAATGCGACACCGAGCACCACGTTCGCGGTTTTACGACCGACTCCCGGCAGCTCGATCAATTCCGCGAGCGTCTGCGGCACTCGTCCGCCGTGTTTTTCGACGAGGAGCTTCGCGAGCCCCATCAAGCTCTTCGTCTTCATGCGGAACATGCCGATGCGACTGATGAGCGGCTCGATGTCCTCGTACGTGGCCGCCGCCAATTTTTCGGGTGTTGGATATTTCTCGAAAAGCGCCGGCGTGATTTTGTTCACCGCCACGTCGGTGGACTGCGCCGACAAAACCACCGCAGCGACGAGCTCGAATGCGTTCTTGTGATCGAGCTCGCAGTGCGCGTCGGAGTGGTGCTTCCGAAGACGCTTGTAAACTGCACCTATCTCCGCCGGCGCTTGTTTTTTCGGCGCTTTGCCCATTAGTTCAGATCACCTTCGGGCGGCGGAATCGATTCCGTGGCTGCACCTGACGGCGGAATGGATCCACCTTCACCGGTCTGCTCGCCAGACGGGGGAATGGATCCGCCGGGCGGCGGCATCTCGCTCGTGCCCACTTCGGTTTCTGCGAGACGCTCGACACCGACGATGCGCTCGCCTTCTTCGACGGTCATGAGACGCACGCCTTGTGCGTTGCGACCCGTTTCGCGAATCTCGTCGACGCGCGTGCGGATCATTTGTCCGCGGTCGGTGATGAGCATGAGCTCGTCGCGTTCTTTGACCAGCTTGATATCGACGACCGAGCCGTTGCGATCGCTCGCGTCGATCAGAATGATGCCTTTTCCGCCGCGATTTTGGATGCGGAACTCTTCGATGAGCGTGCGTTTGCCGTAGCCGTTTTCGCAAACTGCGAGCACGTGCTGACGTTCCGGATCGGTGATCGCCATTCCGACGACCGCATCGTCGTCCCCAACGTCGATCGCTTTGACGCCGGCGGTGGCGCGACCCATCGAGCGAACTTGCGATTCGGGGAAGCGGATCGATTGGCCCAATTTGGTCGCGATCAAAATCTCGGTCTGACCATCCGTGAGCGCGGCCGACAAGAGCTGATCGTTCTCTTCGATCTTCACGCCGATGATGCCCTTCTGGCGGAAGTTCTCGTACTCGACCAATTCGGTCTTCTTGATTTGTCCGAGGCGGGTCAGTGTTACCAAGAAGCGATCCGGCTCTATTTTGGGCACTTCCACGATCGCTGCAACTTTTTCGCCGGGCTCCATGCCGACGAAATTCACGATGGCGCGACCCTTTGCGGTGCGCGTCGCCTGCGGAATCTCGAAGACTTTTTTGACATAGACCTTGCCGCGATCGCTGAAGAAAAAGACGTGCGCGTGGGTGGACGCAATGAACAGCTGCGTGACCCAATCTTCGTCGCGCGCTTCCATTCCGATGCGTCCACGTCCGCCGCGCCGTTGCGCGCGATAGTCGCTGGTGCTCGTGCGCTTGATGTAACCGGCGTGCGAGATGGTGACGACCATGTCCTCTTCTTGAATCAGATCTTCTTCGGTGAGATCGGCTTCGGTCTCCACGATCTCGGTGCGGCGCTTGTCCGCGTACTTCGATTTTACCTCTTCGAGCTCCATGACGATGACATCGAGCAAGAGCTTCTCGTCCGCCAAAATCGCACGAAGCCGTGCAATTTCCGTACAAAGTTCATTGTATTCTACAGCTAGTTTGTCGCCTTCGAGAGCGGTGAGGCGTGAAAGGCGCATCTCCAAGATCGCCTTCGCTTGACGCTCGGACAAGAAATACTGGCCGCGCTTCTTCGCGTCTGTGATCTCGTTTTCGGGGCGACCCGCACGCCGCACGTACTCTTCGAACCCAGCGAGCGGCAGCTTCATCAAAGCCTCGCGCGCTTCATCGGAATCTTGCGCAGCGCGGATAGTCTTGATGACGCGATCGATGTCGGTGACTGCGACGCCGAGACCTTCGTTGATCTCGCGCTGGGCCTCCGCCTGGCGAAGCTCGAAGCGCGTGCGACGAACCACCACCTCGCGGCGATGCTCGACGAAGCACGCCAGTGTTTCGCGCAAATTCAAAACCGCCGGACGACCGCCGCTGATCGCCAAGTTGATCACACCGAACGACGATTGAAGCTCGGTCATTCGGTAAAGCTGATTGATGACGACCTGCGGAACGACGTCCTTTTTCAGCTCGATCACGATGCGAACCGGATCGTCTTTGTCGCCCTCGTCACGAACGCCGTCGCGGCCTTCGACGATGCCTTCGATCTTTTTCTCGCCACGCAGCTCCGCGAGCTTCGCCACGATGCGCGCCGGATTCGCCTGATAGGGAACCTCGGTGACGATGATCTGCTCGCGCTCGCCTTTGCCCGGCTGCTTTTCGATCACCATGCGCGCGCGCATGACGATGGATCCGCGACCGGTGCGTTGCGCCGAAAGAATGCCGGCGCGCCCGTAGATCAAACCACCCGTCGGAAAATCAGGGCCTGGAACGAAACGCATCAATTCGTCGACCGTCGCGTTCTTGTTACGAACGAGGTGCACGGTGGCGTCGATGATCTCGCCCAAATTGTGCGGCGGAATGTTGGTCGCCATACCGACGGCGATTCCGCTCGATCCGTTCACGAGCAAGTTCGGAATGCGCGAGGGGAGCACGACCGGCTCGGTGCCGTGGTCGTCGAAGTTCGGAACGAAATCGACGCAATCCTTCTCGATGTCGGCGAGGAGATCCATGCCGAGACGAGAGAGGCGCGCTTCGGTGTAACGATAAGCAGCTGCGGGCGATCCGTCGATTGCCCCGAAATTTCCCTGCGGATCGATGAGCGGATAGCGCATCGAAAAATCTTGCGCGAGACGAACGAGCGCGTCGTAAACGGCGCTGTCACCGTGCGGATGGAATCGACCGAGCACGTCTCCGACCACCGCCGCGCACTTGCGGTGCGCTGAGCCTGCGACGAACTTCTGGTCGTACATCGAATACAGAATGCGGCGGTGAACCGGCTTCAAGCCGTCTCGTACATCGGGGATCGCTCGCCCGATGATGACGCTCATCGAGTAGTCGAGATACGACGTGCGCATCTCGTCTTGGATCGAGACGGGGACTTTTTGAATGTGGCTGCTGGCGCCTGAGGGTGTGTCGGTCATGCGAAATGCGTCCTTTTTCTCGACGTCGCGTGAACGCGAGCGTCGAGCGAAACTGACTGAGTTCCTACTACGGCGACGCGCGGACTTGAAGTCTCACGAAGACGTTCTTACGCTGCTCGTCTTCGCGTTCGGGTCAGTCTTTCGAAATTCACAAAACGCCACAAAAAAAGCCATTCGGAGGCAAAAATGAAGGTGGGAATTCTCGGCAGCGGTGACGTCGGCAAGGCGCTTGGGAAGGGATTCATTGCTCACGGACACGAGGTCAAAATCGGCTCACGAGAGCCCCAAAAATTGGACGCGTGGGCGAAAGAAAATGGCGCGAAGGCTTCCAGCGGAACATTCGCCGAGGCAGCGAAGTTCGGAGAGCTCATCGTGCTCGCGACGCTCGGCAAAGCTGTCGAAAATGTGATCGAGCTGAGCGGCAAGGACGCGTTCGACGGCAAGGTGGTCATCGACGCCACCAATCCGCTCGACAACAAACCGAACCAGCTTCCCGCTCTCTACGTCGGCTTCGACGACTCACTCGGCGAGCAAGTTCAGCGCTGGCTTCCGAAAGCCAAAGTCGTCAAAGCGTTCAATACCGTCGGCAACGCGTACATGTGCGATCCGAAATTTCCCGGTGGCCCGCCCGACATGTTCATCGGCGGTGACGACAAAGAAGCCAAAGAAAAAGTCAGTGCAATCTGCAAGGACTTTGGTTGGGGAATCGTCGATTTAGGCGGAATTTCCGCGTCGCGCTACTTGGAGCCGATGTGCATGGCGTGGGTGCTCCACGGAGTCGTCGGCGGCAAGTGGAACCACGCGTTCAAATTTTTGCGCGCGGAGTAAGCCACCTCCGTATTTTTATTTTCTGAGAGATTTGGTGCCCCCACCCGTCTTGCCGTTGGCAAGCCGACCTCCCCCAAATCGGGTGCTCGCCGCCGAGAAGATGGCGGCTCCGCGCCCGAAGGGGGAGGTGAAATTATTTTGCTCACTGGACCGATTGAGTCTGGACTAGGACTCGTCGGGCTTCGCGAAGAAGTCTTTCGCGGCGGCGTTCGTCTCGGCGTCGTTTAGCGCTCTTCTCTGCTGATTTACGCCCCACTCGTGTCCGAAGGGGTCGACGAGTTTTCCGTAGCGTCCGCCCCAATACATCTCCGCAACCGCGAGGAGCACCGTCGCACCCGCCGCGACCGCGCGCGCGACGACGGCATCTGCGTCGTCCACCGCAAGCGTGATGCGAACGCCGGTGCCGCCAAGCGTGCGTGGCGATTTCAACGTGCCACCTTCGCTGGCGGGAAACTCGTTGCACACGAAGAGCTCGTGCCCGAGAATTTTCAGCTGGCCGTGCGCGAGCTTTCCGCTCTTCGCCAAGACGCGCGAGATTTCTTCCGCGCCGAACGCGGCTTTGTAGAACTCGAGCGCCGCGATGCCGTCGTGCACGATGAGCTCGGGAATGATGCGGTCTTGATTCACGTCGGTCATGGTCGCTCCGTCTTCCGAAACAGTAGCGAAATCACAGGCGCGCGCTTTCGCTATTGTGGCAAAATATATCGCAAATGCGACATCGGCCGATCTTCGATTCGCGTCGTCATCCTACGGCGCAAGTCACGACGCTCACGCACGACTACGCGAATGGGCATTTCGTGGAGAGGCATCTACACGACCAGGATCAGCTTATTTTTGCCGTAAATGGTGTGATGACGATCGAAACGCCGCAAGGCCTCTTCGTCGTTCCGGCTTCGCGTGCGGTTTGGGTTCCGGCGCATACCGTTCATTCGATCCGCATGGCGGGTGCGGTTCACATGATGACGATCTACCTGAAGCCGCGCATCACACGTCAGCTGCCGCGTGACTGTCACGTGGTGAACGTGTCGCCGCTCTTGCGCGAGATCGTGATCCACATTTGCGCGATGGGCACGCTCACCGCGCACAAGAAGAGCGACGCACCGTGGCTCGCGATCCTTCTCGAGCAGCTCGGTCGGGCGAAATTGATCCCGCTCGAAGTGGCGCTTCCACGCGACGAGCGCGCCTTACGCGTCGCACAGGCCGTAATGAAAGATCCGTCGGACCGTCGCTCACTCGCAACGCTCTGCAAGAAGTCCGGGGCGAGCAAACGCACGATCGAGCGCAGTTTTCAGCACGAAACATCGATGACGTTCGGTCGTTGGCGCCAACAATTCGCGCTGCTTCACGCCATTCGGCGGCTTGCCGCGGGTGACAACGTCACGACCGTCGCGCTCGAGGTCGGCTACGCAACGCCGAGCGCATTCATCGCGATGTTCCGTCGGGCGCTCGGAAAAACGCCGTCGCACTACTTCCGTGACGACGGACCTACTTCTTCGCCTTCTTCTTCTTCGCGGCGGTCTTCGCTGCCTTCTTCTTCGGCGCGTACTTCTCGTTGAGCGACTTGCCCGCCGCCATTTGCGCGATCGCCTTCTTCACGCGAGCCGTGCGGGTCTCAGCGCGCTTCGCCTGGACGATCCACTCGATGTAGTCGCGCTTGTGACTCGGCGCGAAATTCGCGAACACGATGAGCGCTTTGTGATTTTGCTCGAGCGCCTCTTCCAAATCTGCCGGCGTTTTCGGAACCGGCTTCGCACTGCGCTTCGGCGCCGCGATCTTCAGCGCTTTGCGATCGGTCTTCTCCGCCGCGCGCTTCTTGTTCAGCGTGACCGCTTTCTTCACGATCGAAATAAGCTCTTTTTTCGGCGGCAAATCGCTCGGCTCACGCAAATCACCGAACAGCTCCATGCCGGTGTTGCCGTTGTGCGAGATCTCGATCGAATGCCAAAACACGAAGCGACAATGCTCTTTGAACGCAGCGATATGGCAGAGCAGCGCGCCGTTCAGCTCGAAGCTCGGCATGCGCCATTTGATCGTCTCTTCGACATCGGGACAGCCGGCATGAATCGCGGCACGCATCGCAACGAGCAGCGGTTTTGCAAACGCCGGGGCTTTCGCGATGTAAGCGTCGACGCGTTTGTCTTTTTTCGGCACCGAAGAATCTCCTTAGAAGAAGTTTCCGATCGTGAACTCGAAGTCCATCGGCTGCTCGTATGGCAACGGCATCAGCGGGAAACCCCACTCGAAGCGCAGCGGACCGAGCGGCGAGAACCAACGAATTCCGAAGCCGGTGCTCGTGCGCACGTACAGCAAGCTCGACGCGCTGAAGCAAGGCGACACGACTTTGTCGAACTGCGGAGCGGGGGTGGTCCGGCAGAATTGATCTTCCGTGTTCCACGCGTTGCCCATGTCGTAGAAGACGACGCCGCGGATTCCGACTGCGTCGATGATCGGGAATTCCAATTCGAGGTTGGAGTACGCCTCGAGATTTCCGCCGATGTTCGCGCCGTTCGAAATGGGCGGTGAGTTGATGTCGAGCGACTGATTGAGTGGCAAGCGCGGGCCGATGCTGCGGAGATAAAATCCGCGAACGTCCAAAATGCCACCCAAGAAAAACCGCTGAAAAATAGGCACTCCGGAGCTACTCGGGCTCGTGATGTAGCCGACCTCGGTGTTCAGCTTGATGACGAAACCGCTGCCCGGCTTGCCTGGAGTTTGTCCGCCGAGCGGATAGTAAAATCGGCCGGTGAAGCGGTGCCGCAAGAACTCGATCTCGCTGCCGAGCGCCGACGACGCCCACTCAGTGGAGAGCTGCAAGTACACGCCAGCCGTGGGGAAGAGACGATTGTCGCGCGTGTCGTAGATGAGCGCGGGCCGTAGCGAGAACGTGCGACCGTCGGCGAACAAATTCGCGAGCGGTAGTCGTGGGAAAAGATTGGTGAGGTTCGACGAGTAACCAAAAAATGTATTCGTCGGAGACGTGTCGACGCTGTCGTGCTCCGCGGTTGCCGTCAGCGACAGACGCAGCCACGGCTGCACGAGCGCGTAGCCGTACGTGAGCGAGCCACCGTAAGAACGACGCGCGAAGTCGGGAAAAATATAAAGCTGGTCGAAGAGCTCGGCGCTCATCGACCAATCGGAATCGAGGAAATACGGCTCGAAATAGCGGAGGCTGACGATCTGACGAAGTGACGAGACTTGCGCCTGCAACGCGAGCGACGTTCCGTTGCCGAACAAGTTCGCTTGCTGCACTTGCGCGGTCGCGATGAAATTTTCGACCGAGCTGAAACCTGCGCCGACTTGGAATGTGCCGGTTGGTCGTTCGCCGACCTCGAAATACAAAACGACTTTGTCGGGTGCGGAGCCTTGCTCGGTCGACACGTCGACGCGTTCGAAATAACCGAGCGCCGTGATGCGCCGTTTCGATTGCTCGATCTTCGTCTCCGAATAGAGCTGCGCTTCTTCGATCTCCATTTCACGGCGAATGACCTTGTCGCGCGTCTTGGTGTTGCCCTTGATCTCGATGCGCTCGATGTACGTGAGCGGTCCGCGATGGATCGGAATGACGATGTCCACCTCTTGATGAACCGCGTCGATCTCGGTCTCGGGGTCTGCTTCGACGCCGTAATAACCGTGGTCGCGATACAGCGTGCGCGCCGCTTGCAGGTCTTTCACGATCTCCGCGCGATTGAAATAATCGCCGGATTTCGCGTGGATCATCTGCCGCAAGGCGCGACGTCCGCCGATCGGCTCGATCTCGTTGCCGTCGTTGTCCTTCTCGTAAATGCGCAGCTGACGAACCTTGAAGCGCGGACCTTCGTGGATCGAAATCGTAATTTCGATGCCTTCGCGATCCGGCGTGAGCATCACGCGCGGCGTTCCGATCTGAACGCTCAGATAACCCTTGTCGTAATAAAGCGCGCTGAGGAGCAGAACGTCGCGTTCGAAAATATCCTGGCGATACGGACCGCCCGAGCCGAACGAAAAGAAGCTCGATTGCCCGGTCTGCATGCCCTCGCGCAATTCGGAATCGGGAATGTGATCGTTGCCGATGAACGTGATGCGGCGAACCGTGACCGGCTGGTGCTCGGTGATTTTGAATTTGACGACGACTTCGTTGTCGCGTTGCGGCTCGATGGTCTGCTCGACGTCGGCGAGAAAATAGCCCTTCTCGGAGTACGCATCTTTGATCTTGTCGACGCTGCGCCGCACAGCCGGCACGCTCAGGATCGTGTTGGGCTTCACCTCGATCGCCTCGAGGAGCTTGTCGTTTTCGATCTCTTCGTTGCCTTCGAACTCGATCGATTTGATGTTTGGTCGCTCGCGCACCAAAAAGCGCAATTTCACGCCGGCATCCACGCGCGTGAGGTCGACCTCGATGTCGTCGAAAAATCCGGCGTCCCACAGCGCGCGCACGTCGTCGGTCAGCACTTGCGAATGGAAGACGTCGCCGATTTTTTCCTTCAAATAGCTGGTGACGTCTTCTTGAGCGACGCGCCGATTTCCGGACGCCTCGATGCCGACGATTTTGCTGCCTTCCGCTTTTTCGGCTTCGGTCTGCGGCAGGCGAATTTGAGGCGCATTCGTGTCGAGCGGAACGGTGGCGGCTTGGCCGGCGTCGACGTCCGGAGAAATTCCGGCATCCGACATCGCGCCTGCCGAGAGCTGCGGCGTGCCCGCGTCGGCGTCTTGCGCTCCGATTTGCGAGACCGCTTGATCGGGCGCGCCAGCGTCGGCGTCGTGATCGCGTGGGGCACGCGGAGCTGCGGGATTTCGGCCGCGCGGTTGCGCGAATGCGCCTCGCGAAGACACCAGCACCGCCACGCATGCGATCGCAAAAAAAACGACGCTCCGCACGAGAGTGCGAAAGGAGCGGTGGGAGCGAGATCGCATCAGCGGAGAGTGGGCGAAGGCGTATGAAGGCGAACGAAGGCGTTGGAGCAAGGACGCACGAAAAGGCGCGTCTGCTCGTAGCAGGGGGGGCGTCCCGGGGTCAACGACAGCTGACGCATGGGACCGCGTAAATTCGCGTGTAGTTCCCTGTCATTTCGAGCGTCTGCGCACGCCGGACTGTGCTAGGCGCGACTCATTCAGGGCACCGCCCAGGCGATTCTACTTTTTCGCCGGCAGCTTTTTCGGCGGGGCGCTGCTTGCGTCGAGCTTCGCCAAACGATCCGCGAGCGCGCTCTTCAGTTTTGGTGATGCCTCGGCCGGAGGCAGTGTGTCCACGAACGCAATCGCGAGAGTGAGGGTTTGGCGCTCGCCCGCCACGTCATTTTTCTTAGCGAGCGCCTCGACTTTCAAGAGCGCGATTTTTACTTTTCGCGGGCCATTGGCGAGCGAAAGCGCGCGATCCGAGCTCGTGATGGCGTCGTCGACCTTTCCCATTTCCAAATACGCTCGCGCCATGCGCGCCGGCGGATTGAAATCGTCTGGGAAGTCTTTCGCGGTTTGCTCGAGCATCGGGATCGCGCGTTCGGGCTGATTCAAAGCCAAATACGCGAGCAAACGGTGCGGGTCGAACACGGCACGCTCGGCCGGTGTCTTCGCCTTTGCGGCTTCGGCTTCCAAAAAGGCTGCCCACGCGACGGCGTTCTCCCGCGCCGCTGTCTTCTCGCCGGTCGCTTGGCCTGCGTCGACCAACGCCTCGTACGCGCCCGACCGATCATCGGCCAAAATCGGCAGCGACATGTCGTGCGTGATTTTTTTCAGCTCGTCCAAAAGGGGCGGCAAATATTTCTGCTGCTGATCTTTCGGCAGCTGAGTCGCGCAATCGGTTCCGGTCACCGCGACATCCACGCGTTGCGTTCCGTTCGGCAATTTGCCGATCAGATTGGTCGCGACTCTCGCGCACGCTTCGTACTCGCCGTGCAGCGAAAGACCCATCACGCTCGCGTCCTCGCTCCGTGCGTTGCTCGCTTCATTTTTTTTCGCAGCGCCACGTGCCTCTTCCAGCGTCTCGACCAGCTCCTGCGCGGTCAGGGTGCCTTGCCACGTGAGTAGCGCTTCCTCGGTCTTCGGGTCGATCACGCGCAACGTTGGCAGCACCGCGTTCGGAAACTTCGCGACGAAATCTCCATTCTTCGGATTTTCCGTGTCGATGGCGAGCCACACGAATTGGCTTGTTTCTTGGGCGATCCGCGGATCCGTGAAGACGAAATTTTTGAGGCTCACGCAGCTGTGACACCAGCTCGCCCACGCATCGACGAACAGCGGAACGTGCCTCGCTTTCGCCTCGGCAAGCGCGCGCGGGTAGTCGTCATCGATGAACGTCGGCGTTGGGGCAGGCGCACAAGGACCGCCCGACGGCGTGCCGCATCCCCAACCGTGCGTCATGGTTTTGTTTCGCGCTTCGTCGTCGGCGCGCATTTTTGCGCCCGGGTCGCTCGCGCAGCCGGTGAAAAATAGAATAGCTGTAAAATACAGGTAATATCTCAAGCTTCTGCCGTAGTTTTTGCACGTTGGAGTGGTGTACGCATCCACCAAATCGCAGCGGCGACCAAGAAGCCGAGCGGTACCAAGAACATCGCGGGGCGCATCGATGACATGTCACTGATCCAGCCGATGAGGGGCGGCGACCAAAGATCACCGAGCAAGTGGATGACGAAAACGGAAAGCGCCATCGCGCTCGCGCGACGTTCGACCGGCACGCTGCGCAAAATGACGGCGTTGATTGGCGACGACGACATGAAGAGCGCGATCTCGGCGGGGAAGGTCCATTTGAAAAATGCACCTGCTGACGGGCTCAAAATCGCGATGAGCGCGAGTGGCGCGCCTGCGAGTGTGGTCCACGCACAGACCCGTAAATAACCGAGTGAAGCGTTGTCGTCGTCGGTTGCGGCGCCGCGAGAATCAGGCGAGCTCCGCGCTGCCGTCACGTTGGCCAAAGCTGCGCGGTCACCGAGCCAGCCGCCGAGCAGCGCGCCGATCACGCCGGTTACGACTGCGATGGTGCCGAATGTTTTGTTGGCGACGTCGAGCGGGAGTTTGTGAACGTCGGCGAGGAAGTTGGGCGCCCAATACGCGAAGCCGCCCATCGCAAATGTGAATGCGGCGTAACCGAGCACCGCGCGCCTGTAGATCGGAAACGGAAAGAGCGCGCGTGCGGAGGCGATTGCGCTCTCGCGATGCGGCATCGTTTTGCGTTCGGGCTCTTCGATGAACAAGCACAAACCTGCGAGCGCGAGGCCGGGCGCGCCCGCGACGAAAAATGCGGCGTGCCATCCGTGACTTTTTTCGACGGCGCCGCCGACCAAATAACCGAGTGCCGCGCCGATGGGCATAGCCGCATAAAAGATGGCGAGCCATTTCCCTTTTTTTGCAGGGGGCGCGAGATCGTCGATGATCGTGGGTGCCACCGCGGTGTAGCTCGCTTCGCCGACGCCGACGATCGCGCGTGCGATGAAGAGAGATAGTTTGGTGGTCGCAAGCCCCGAAGCGATGGTCGC
>JBDTFL010000689.1:0-3742 GCA_039937955.1 Polyangiaceae bacterium
CGAAGCGCCTCTATACGCATCGCTCGACGGCGACACGTATTCGGTGTTCGAGCTCAATGGTACGCGTGAAGCACGCAACGACGAGCCGGTGATGCACTTGAGCTTTTACGAAGCAGACGCCATCGCAAACTATTTCGGCGCACGACTTCCGACAGAAGCCGAATGGGAAGTCGCGTGTAACTCGGCGTCGCGCGAATCACTCAACACCGCAAATTTCCTCGATTCAGGCAATTTCAAGCCATGTCGTGCAGCTCCCGGTGTGACGGGCTTACGACAAATGTTCGGCGACGCCTGGGAATGGACGCGTTCGAGCTACTCGCCCTATCCGGGTTACGCCGCGAGCGCGGGCGCCATCGGTGAGTACAACGGAAAATTCATGGCGAACCAATACGTGCTCCGCGGCGGATCGTATTTGACGCCAGCAAATCACGTTCGCTCGACGTACCGAAATTTTTGGCCCGCCGACACGCGATTCCAAGCGACCGGCGTGCGCCTCGCTCGCAACCTCTCGAATGCCTGATTACCAAGGAGCACCGACCATGAACCGAGCGACCCCGAGCGCACCAGAAGATCGCAACCCCAAGCGCACCGTTTCCGGAGAGGTGTCTGCGCAACATTCCGTTCCGCCGATGTCGGGCACGCGTTCGCCGCTCAGTGAACAAGCAGCTCCCGGCGAAACGATCGAGCCGCATGACGAGCTCGCAGTTTCACGCGCGGTTCGCAATGGTTTGCTCGCCGAGAAAAAAACGCTTCCCGCGTGGCTCTTCTACGACGACGAAGGCTCGCGACTGTTCGTGAAGATCACGGAGCTGCCCGAGTATTATTTGGGGCGCGCCGAGCAAGCGATCTTCGAAGAGCACGGCCCTACGATCGTTCGCATTGCTGCGGCACCCGACGGCGCGGCGTTGCAGTTCGCGGAGCTTGGTGCAGGAACCGCGGTTAAAACCCAGGTTTTGCTGCTCGCCGCCGCCAAGCAACAAGGCAACGTTCCATTTTTGGCGACCGACACATCTGGCTCGGCGCTCGACGTTGCGGTCGAGCGCTTTGCGCGTGAGGCGCCTCAAGTGATGGTGCAGCCGCTCGTCGCGCGTCATGAAATTGCGCTCAAAGCGATCTCGGATTTGCCGGACCGTCAGGTGGTTTTGTTCATCGGAAGCTCGATCGGAAATTATTTGGATGAAGAGGCGCGCCATCTTCTCCGCGACATTCGCCGCGCGCTTCGTCCAGGCGCGGTGCTGCTTCTCGGAACGGACCTCCGCAAAGATCCGGCAACGCTGATTCGCGCTTACGACGACGCGGCTGGTGTAACCGCGGAGTTCAACAAGAACATTCTCACGCGCATCAATCGTGAGCTGGGCGGCCACTTCGACCTCGACTGCTTCAAGCACGTTGCAGTTTGGAACAACACGAGCTCGGCCATCGAGATGCATTTGGAGAGCACGTGCGAGCAGCTCGTGTCGATCGACGCACTCAACGTGCAGGTGAAGCTCCGCAAGAACGAACGCATCCACACCGAATCCAGCGTAAAATACAGCAGTTCCATGATCGACGCGCTTTTCGCGGCATCCGACTTCGAGCGCGCCACGTCGTTCTACGATCGCGATCAGCAATTCGGCGTGCATGTCGCGCGCGCCATCGAAGGCATCCGACTCTAGTTGGCGTCAGCTTCCGGGAATAGTCGTTCGCGCTGGCGTCACGATTACGAAACCTACCGCGGCAAGCAATCCGACGAATGCGCATGACGTCCACAAGACGCCAGCTCCGAACGCGCTCATCACGTACGAGCCGAGGAATGGTGCGAGGAACGTTCCCCCGCCCCACGAAAATTGATATGCGCCTTGATACGCACCGCGGTGTGCGGTCGGGGCCATGTCGGCGACGACGCTCGGCGTCACGGGCGCATTTGCGATTTCGCCGAACGTGAAGAGCAACACCGCAGCGATGTAGATCGGGACCCTTCCGTGAGCGACGCCGCACGTCGCCATGCCGACGCCGATGAGAATCGCTCCAACCGCGAGAACGGCGCCGCGCGAGAAGCGGTCGGTGATGCCGGCGGCGAAGGGTTGAACCAGGACGATGGTGATTCCGTTGAGTGAAAGTAGCGCGCCGAATTCTTGATTCGAGATTCCGTTCGCGCGCAGATCGAGCGGCATCGTCATCTGACCTTGGAGGAAAATCGTCGCGGTACACAACGACAAGAAACAAAACGCCATGAAGCGAGCATCTTGGTAAGGCGCCAATCCGCCTTTTTTTATAGGCGATTTGTCGTTTGTCTGGGCGCCTGCGCGTAGCTCGGCTGCTTCAGGTTTCGTTTCCGGCACCATGACGAAAATGATCGCGCCGAAGAGAAACGTCGTGAGCGCGTCACCGACGAAGAGGAGCGTGAAGCTCTTCTCGGCGAGAAATCCGGCGCACATGAGCGACGCCGAAAATCCGAGATTCACTGCCCAGTACATGAAGCCATAAGCACGTGCGCGATCGACCGATGGGACCAGATCGGCGACCATTGCGCCGATCGTGGGTCGATAGAGATCGCCACACACGCCAAGGACGAATGCGGTGGCTGCAAGCTGCGGGATTGATCGCACGAAACCCATCGCGAGCATCGCGCTGCCGCCGAGCGCGGTTGCGATCGCGAGCGCCGGTCGACGGCCGAGTCGGTCGGCCAAGTGTCCGCCGATGGGACCCGATGCAAACGCACCCAATCCGAGGAGCGATACGATGACCCCCGCTCGCTCGACCGGAAGATTACGAACGCGCGTGAGATAGATCGCGAGAAACGGAACGACGAATCCGCCGAGACGATTGACGAAGATGCCGACGCACAACAGCCAGAGAGATCGCGGAAGGCCGCTTACGCTCGGAAGGATCCGGCTCATCGTTCGAGGAGCATATAGGGTTGTGATACGTCATCGACCATGAGCGAACGAATCGCAGTGACGGGTGCAACCGGCGAGCTTGGAAGACGCGTCGTTCGCCTGCTTGCAGAACGCGGTGCGTCCTTGCGACTCGTCGTTCGTGATGCGAAACGCGCACCGCAGATCGATGACGCCGAGATTGGTGTTGCACACTACGACGATGAAAGTACTTTATTCAAAGCGTTTTCGGGTATGAAAACGATCTTCTTCGTTTCAGGTCACGAGAATCCGAGGCGACTCGAAACGCATCTTCGCGTGGTGCGTGCGGCAGCAAAAGCAAAGGTGGAGCGCGTGGTCTACACGTCGTTCATGGGCGCATCACCGGGTGCCACGTTCACGTACGCGCGAGATCATGCGCACACCGAGGTGGCGATTCGCGATGCCGGCATGCAGCTCACTGCTCTCCGTAATGCGCTCTACGCTGATATCGCTCCGCTGCTGGTCGGGAACGATGGCGTGATTCGCGGTCCAGCCGGCAACGGATCGGTCGCCTGGGTTGCGCGCGAGGACGTCGCGCGGTTGGCGACAGCGGTGCTCACCGACGCGTCGCACGCAAATCGGATTTACGACGTGTCGGGCGCTGCGCCGATCGATCTGCACATGACCGCACAGCTCTTGAGTGAGGTCAGCGGCCGCGAAATTCGCTACCACGCCGAAACGCTCGACGAAGCGCGCGCGTCGCGAGCTGGAAACGAAGCGTGGCTCGTCGAAGGTTGGGTATCTTCGTACGCAGCGATCGCTACCGGTGACTGCGGCGTGACCAGTCACAGCGTCGAGCTCGTCACCGGGAAAAAACCGTGGAGCTTCGCCGAGTTTTTGAAAGC
>JBDTFL010000690.1:0-10473 GCA_039937955.1 Polyangiaceae bacterium
ACCGGGCAGCCGGGAAATTTCGTCGAAGATCGCGTGCGCGACGATCTCGCGAATGGAAAAAATGGCGGCCGCCTGATGTCGCGTTTTCCGCCGGAGCCGAACGGCTACTTGCACATCGGCCACGCGAAATCGATCTGCCTGAATTTCGGAATCGCCGCCGTCGCTCCGCAGGGCAAATGCAATCTGCGCTTCGACGACACGAACCCCACCGTCGAGGACGTCGAGTACGTCGAATCGATCCAAGGTGACGTGAAGTGGCTCGGCTTCGATTGGGAAGATCGCTTGTATTATGCATCTGATTATTTCCCGAAGCTGTACGAGCTCGCGGAAAAGATGATCGAAGCGGGCACGGCGTACGTCGACAGTCAGACCGACGAGCAGATCAAGAACGGCCGCGGCGGCTTTCACGATCCAGGAACAAACAGCCCATTCCGTGACCGATCGCCGCAAGAAAATCTCGATCTGCTCAGGCGCATGAAGGCCGGAGAATTTCCGGACGGCACGCACGTGCTGCGCGCGAAAATCGACATGGCCTCGACCGACATGAAGATGCGCGACCCGCTCATGTATCGCATTCGGCACGCGCATCATCATCGCACCGGCGACACGTGGTGCATCTACCCGATGTACGACTACGCGCATGGCTTGAGCGATTCGATCGAAGGCGTGACGCACTCGGTATGCACGCTCGAGTTCGTGAATCATCGGCCGCTCTATCACTGGTTCTTGGATGCGCTGAAGATGCCGAATCATCCGGAGCAGATCGAGTTCGCGCGGCTCAATCTGACGTACACGGTTTTGTCGAAGCGAAAACTTTTGCAGCTCGTGAACGAAAAACACGTGAAGGGCTGGGACGATCCACGCATGCCTACCCTCGCCGGTTTGCGCCGACGTGGTGTGACCGCTTCGGCGATTCGAAAATTCTGCGAGCGCGTGGGTGTTTCGACGCGTGACAGCGTAGTTGACGTGGCGCTGCTCGAGCACACGCTGCGCGAAGATTTGAATGCGACATCACCGCGCGTAATGGCTGTTTTGAAGCCTATTTTGGTCGAGATCGAAAATTGGCCGGAGGGCACTACCGAGTGGATCGACGCGCCGTACAACCCCGAGCAACCAGAAGGCGCAAAACGCAAAGTTCCGATGAGCGGTCGCATCTTCATCGACAAAGACGACTTCATGGAAAATCCGCCGAAGAAATATTTTCGTCTGTCGCCGGGTACGGAGGTGCGTTTGCGTTGGGCCACCATCATCAAATGCAAAGAGGTCGTGAAGAACGCTGCAGGTGACATCGAGAAAATCATCTGCACCTACGATCCGGATGCCGCGGGTGGTCAACCGAAAGACGGCCGCAAGATCAAAGGGACCATCCACTGGGTTTCAGCGGAGCACGCGAAAGATGCGGAGGTGCGTCTGTACGACCGCCTCTTCAAAGACGAAGACGCCGGGCTCGCCGAAGATTTTCTCTCGACATTGAACCCTACGTCTTTGGAAGTTTTGAAAGGCTGCAAAGTGGAGCCGAGCCTCGCTGAAACGAAGAGCGGTAACCGCGTGCAGTTCGAACGGGTCGGTTACTTCTGCGCCGACCCGGACGCTAAGCCCGACGCCCTCGTCTTCAATCGCACCATCACGCTGAAAGACAGCTGGAACGCGATGGTGCAAAAAGGGAAGAGCGACGCGTGAGTCTCACTTCGCTGTCGGCGGCACGCTCCAGCAATAGTTGATGCTGTCGTTGTCGAAGCACCAATCCTGCTGGTACGCCGAGAAGGGATAGTCACCGGTCGCCTCGTCGTACTCGTAGAGTCCATCGCCCTGCGTGAAGTCGTCGCTCACGGGCGTGCCGGGCTGCACCGGCCAAGTGGCTTCGTTGGTCTTGCAGAATTCACCAGAGCCGAACGTCGTGCCCCAGGCGAGATGGTTCAACGTGCCGGCAACGGTGGAGCACCCGTACTGGCTCGCGTCACCGCCGAAGAGATGCGCGCATGCCGCGACACAGCTGTAGCTTGGTGGCGGATCCTGAAAGTTCAACGACGGACCGTCTTGGACGTTGAAGCTGGCGACGAAGATCGGGCCGAGCGGATAACAGACACCTGCCGAACACGCTTCGCTCGGGGCGCAGGCGTGACCGGTGGTGCCGGCGTCGACATTGCAGTCGGCTGTTGCGCCGCAGTACATGGTGCTCGAATTCGGATCGACACAGCTGCTTCCGCACTGCACGAGATCCGCTTCGCAAGTCGTTCCGCAGCCGCCGTTGTTGCACATTTGCCCGGGGTCACAGCTCCTTCCGCAAGCGCCGCAGTTTGCGTTGTCGGTCTGGAAATTCGCGCAATACGCTGCGCCACCATCGGTTTCGTTGGTGCCGCCATCACCTGAGTTGCAGGCCGTTTCGGTTGCTCCGCACGTGAGCTGACACGCGCCGTCACTGCATGCTTCTCCGGCCGCGCAGACGTTTCCGCACGCGCCGCAGTTTTCGTCGTCTGTAGAAAGGGTCGCACAAAACGGAATGCCGCCGCGACCTGCATCGACTCCGGCGTCTGCACCGTTGCAAACGGTCTGTGAGGCGCCGCACGTCGTCTGACACGATCCGCTGCTGCACATTTCACCCGCACCGCAGTGAACGCCGCATCCACCGCAATTCGCGTTGTCTGTTGCGAACGATGCGCAGTAGGGCGAGCCTGCATCCCCAGCATCACCGCCACCGCAAAGAGATTGATCGCCGCCGCACGTCGTCGTGCATTCTCCGGCCGAGCATTCTTCACCGGCTCCGCACGTCACGCCGCACGCACCGCAATTTTGCGGGTCACGTGAGAGCGTCGCGCAGGATCCGCTGCAAGCCGTCTGTGCCGAAGGGCAGGTCGACGCAGCGGAAATGGAGACCGCCGAGTCGGACGCCGCCGCTGCATCTGTGGGAGTGCCTGCATCGAGGATGATGTGGCCGCTGTCGGTTGCGACGCCGAGCACTTCGATGTGATCGTCGCCGGTGCAACCCTGAGCGAACATCGCGATCGCGAATGACGCTACGACGCTGCAGCTCGCAGCCACGAGGCCGCGATGACTATTTCGATTTCGTTTCATTTTGGAAGAGACTCCAGGAACTTGTGGTGAACGCAGATCGCATCGCGCGCCTTTGGCAGCGCCGCGTCGAACCCGCACGCGATTCGTTGCAGCTCCCACGCCATGCACCGCGGAGCATGAATTGGCCTTGTTTTGCCGCTGCGCGCGTCATGCGAGTGACGCTTCTGAAAACGCTATTTTTCTTGGAGCAGCTTCGTCAGCGCTTTGACGTCGACGTAGTGCGTCTCTGCGCTGAGCGTTGTCGCTCAGGCATCGGGTTCCCTATCGGGCAGTCTCGGATCAGCTCCAAGAACGTCGATGCTCGCTCGCGTTCCGCGCTTTGTTTCGTCGACGCGCGCTGCGATTGAGATCGTTCCGCCGTGATGCTTTACGATTTCGTTGGCGATGGCGAGGCCGAGCCCCGTTCCAGCACCGGCAGCTTTTGTCGTAAAAAATGCCTCCGTTGCCCGCGCCGCCGCCTCTGGCGTGATGCCTTCGCCGTCGTCCTCGACGACGAATTGAACGCGCGACTCATGACAGCTCACGCGCAAAGCCACGTGCCCGCCGACGTTGCAAGCGTCGCAGGCGTTCAACAAAAGATTCACGAGCGCTTGCTCGAGCAGGCGTGGCTCGCACTTCACGGACGGCAGGTCCTCAGCCATCGTCATCGCCAGCCCGACCTGCGCTTTTTCGAAACGATGCATCACGAGCTCGCGCGCCTGCGTCGCGATGGATGCTGCGGAGACGTTCTCGAACGATGGTGAATCGCCACGCGCCAGACCGAGCAGACCGCGCACGATCCGAGAGATGCGATCGGACTGCTCCAAGATTGCGGCGATCGCCTTCTTGTCCTTTTCGTCGGTCACCTTCGATTGCAACTGCTCGGCGCGACCGACGATCACCCCGAGTGGCGTGGACACCTCGTGCGCGATGCCGGTTGCAAGTGCGCCCATCGTCGCAATCTTGTCGGCGACAGCGAGCTTCCGGTCTCGCTCTTCTTGAATGTTCGCGATCTCGAGCGCGTGCTTGAGGACGAGCTCTCGTCCTTGCTTGCGAACCGCCAGACCGCCGAACGTGAGCACCAACGCAGCGGCGAGCGAAACGCTGAGGAGTAGACGCCACAATGCACGTCGGTCGTGATCACGAACGCGCTCGGCGCTGGCCACCACGATGACGACACCATCCTTCGCGCTGCCAGACGCAACGGAAGCAAAACCAGCCATCGCCATCCGATGCGAGAGATCGAGCGAGCCCGCTTGCTCACGCGTGAGACGCAATGACGCTTCATTCGCGCTGACCGCGTCGAGCAAGAATGGCGCGTCGACGCGATGACCGTCCGTTCCAATGGGCGCATCACTTCCACGCGGAAAAAATAGGACGATCAGCACATGTGGCTCTTCGATGGAGCTGGCCGATCGGAAGCTCGCATTCGATTCCATGGTGGCGGCAAGCGCCCGCGCGGTCGTGATTTGCTCACGCGTGAAGTCGTCGAGTGCGCGCGCGGATTCACGACTAGCGTCCCACGCCGCAAGCGTCGCAACGGCGGCGAGCGCAATGATCATCCACACCACGATCGACCGAGTACGCACCTTCAGATCCGCACTTCTCCCGCATCGATGGTGCGTTTCAACGCGGCCTTCGCTGCGGTGCGGGCGACGTCGAACGCACGACGCCCTGCTTCGAGCTTGAACGGACCCGACCGAGGAAGCTCTTCGATCACGAGCGTCGTCATGTGTTTTCGTTTCGGAATCTTCATCGCCTCCGAGTCCTTCTTGAACCAGGAGCTGCGCCACGGAGAGCGAGACGCGATGTGATGAAAGAGCACACGATCATTTTCCGGCATGCCGACCAAACCTGGTCGATCAAGCACGCCACCATCCCAATACGCACGTCCGTTGATCCAAACCGGGTGAAAGAGACCCGGCACCGCACACGATGCGCAAATCGCCGGAGCCAGCGCGCCAGTGTTCAGAACGTGTGTTGCACGTGATGCGAGATCGAAGACCGAGATCGCCGCTGGGACCCGACACGCCTCGAACGTTTGCACCTCGAGGAGCGATTCCACTTTTTCGCGAAAGCGTTTTCCCCGTAAAAAACCGGCTCCCGGTGCAGGATCCCAAAAATCTTTTCGCTCGAGTGTCATGAGCGCATTTGCGAGGACCGAAGGCTCGACACCGCCGGCCCAGGCGCCTGTCACGAGTGCGCCGGCGCTCGATCCGGACACGCGATCAGGCAAAAATCCGTCGTCGATCAAAACTCCGAGCAGACCTGCATGTGCAAAGAACGAAAAAAAGCCCGACGACATACAAAGCGAAAACGGTCCTTCACGGAGCCATTCAGCGAGCGTCGGTTGCATGGGGCTCGCTCACGGCTGGACGCCGGTGATGTTGATTTGGTACGGCGCCGAAGCCAACTCGGCTGCCGCGATCTTCGGATACGCGCGCCGGTACACGCCATACGATCCGTATTGGGTTCCGTGCAGGAGCAGCGCGTCCTCGAGCGTGAGCGTTGCCGGAAAGGCGGGGATCAATTCGCTCGTGAGCACTGGAAACGACGTCGAGGCTTGCGCAGGCGAAACCACCGTCCACGTTCCGTTTGCGGAGCCGCCATCTGCGAGCGGAATCGTGAGCTCGAACACCGACGTCATACCGTCGAGCGCAGTGAGCGCGCCGTCGGCTGTGAATGAAAGCGATGCCTTTCCGGCGCCGTCGTTCGTGACGACTGCGTCGTGCACGCGCGGAGGCAGCGATCCGAAATTCACCGATAATCCTGCAGCGAAAGGCGCCTGCGTGTCTTGCTCGACGAATGAGGTGCCGCTTCCCGTGAAGCTTAGAACCGTGTGCGAGATCGCATTGGTAAGGAGCGCGCTGGACGGCGGGGTGATCTGCGGCGGAATGAATGTTCCGCTCAGCGCCGTGGTCGAGGTGAATGCGCTGACGATGGCATTGCCCAAATAATAATTGGCGGCGAAGAACATCGACGATGGCGAGCCGGTCGGTGCACCGACCACGGGAAGCGCGACGGGTGTGATCGGCGACCACGTGAGGCCGCTGATGGTTCCACCGTCCGAGTAGCTGGCGTCCGAGGTCTCGAGCGACGCGAGCGTGAGGCCGTCGGTCGCGTTCGCTGATCCGAAGATGTCGAGTGTGCCCCCGTCGTTGAAGAGACATTCGGATCCGACCGGCAGCACGATGTCGCCGCCCGCGTTGAGGCGAAATCCGTCGCAGCCGTCTGCGTACGCGTAGCCGGCCGCGTTGGTGACCACGCCAGGAGACGTGACGGTGACGTTGCCCGGATCGTTCAAGACGATTTTTTTGTGGCGCGATTCTGTCGCGGTGAGGCTATCGCCTGGCTCGATCTTCGTGAATGTCGTGATGTCGTAAAGCGGTCCGTCGATTTGGATCGAGAGGATCGAGATTGTCACGGACGAGCCTTTTTCTGCAGTGGTGCTGACCATCCCGTTGGTGTTGGTGAGAAGAGCGGGCTGCGCCGTTCCGTCGGGCGCGTAGAAAACGACGACTGCGCCAGCAACGGGCCCGGTGTCGCTCAACGCGGTGACGGTGACGAGAGGACGAATCGAAGAGTCGTCGCCTACGTTTGCGTCGATGGGTCCGCCGTCGACCGGCACGTAGATCACATCGAACGTGGACGATGCGTCGGCGATCGAAGCGCCACCGAACGTGGAGAGCGCGGTGTCGTCGCCGGTACAGGCTGCGGCCGCAGAAAACCCACCGCACAAAAGCGTCGCTATCAAAAGGCCGCGAAGAGATGCACGCATGCTCGCAGCGTAAACGATCTCAGATGCGCGTGCGCAGGCCCCGTGAGTAGTCACGAGGCTCGCCGTCACGAGAATCCGTCAGACGTGCAGCTTCGACCGACAAGATTCGGCGCACGATCGCGATGGCGCAGGCGTAGGTCGCGTCCACGCCGAAATAGCTGAGGCTCTTGGAGAGGAGCGATTGGCGGCGTGAGTTCGGTGTGTCCGACGCGTAATGCATGATGCCGATGTCGAACGGCGCGTGCGTGCCCAGCGAAACGATCTCCGCGTGTGGTGCTTCGGTCGGGTTGAGCAATTCGTAAACGCAGCTCAAAAATGGACCCGCCTCCATCTCGAGCACGGTGTAACCCTCGCGGTAGTAGGCGTTCATGTACGTTTTATTTTGCAAGAACGCGCTGCGCACCGTGAGCGCCGACTGATTGTCGAACACGCTTCCGTGCATCAAGTACGGAGAAACGTCGCGTGCGACGAAGCAGTTCTCGAACATGTACGTGTTCTTCGAGTGCTCGTCGTGCACCGCGCCAGAGAGCGCAACATCCCCCACGCGACCATTCAGCGTTGCCGCTTTTCCCATCACGTAAATTCCGCGCAGCTCGCCGACACCTTGACCGAGACGCGAGAGCAAATGATACGCGGCCATGCCGAGCGGATAGTCGATGTTGACGATGAGCGCGTCGCTCTTCACGAGCGCTTCGATCTCGGGAACGAGCAAACGCGGATCGATACGCGCAGGATCGATCTTCGAGAGCTCGATGATCTGCGCGTCGACGTCGATGTGTCCGGGCTCCGACAAATGCGTGATGCCCCCAGCCCGCTCGAACGCGCGAATTTCTTCAGTGAGCTCGTTCGTAGAGTGGCCGTCGCGCAAGTAAGGACGAAGCAGGTAGTAGATGAACGGCAGCAGCGCGGCATCGCCTTTTTCTCGCGCGAGCGCGACTTGCTGCGCGAGACCCTCCGGGTTTTTCTTCTGCGCAAAGTCGAAAATTTCGGCCTTTTTCTCGATCGCATAGCCGCCGAGCAAATTCGCGATGGCGTGCGTGTTCGACGAAACGAAATACACCGGCGGCCGACGAGTTGGCGTCGTCTGCATGTACGCCGGCTCGATGCCGCTCCACCAACGTTGTGCGGCACGTTGATATTGCGAATACGAAGGCGCGAGCATTCGCATCTTCAAGTCGAGCGGGCCGAGCGCCATCGCCGCGAGCGCTTGCCGGCAACGCGTCGGCGTGAGCGCATCGCGCACGACGTCGGCGTCGCGATCTTCGAGGCCGAGGCGCGCGAACAGATCTTTCTCGCTGGCGTCGGCAGGCGCGCCTTTGAGACGCGCGAACATTTTGTTCCATTCGATTTGATACGCCGTGACGATCGGCACGAGATCGTCGATGTCGCTCTCGCTCGCGATGAACACCGCCAGCGTTCGCGTCTTTTCGTCGTGACGCAGCGGACGACGACGACCGCGTGCTTTCACGGTTTTCCAAGCATAAACGTCGAGCCCGGCGGCTTCGAAGAGCTCGTGCGATTGACCCAAAATGATTCGGTCGGTCGACAAAATTTCTTCCGGCAGTCGGCCCGCCGCGTACGCAAACGCCGAAACGTCGGGAATGGGCGTCAGCGCGTGCGGATGCAGTGACGCGCCGCTGTACGCATGCGCCTCTTCGAACGCGCGAACGCGCACCTCGCCGGACGATCGCAAGAGCGACGTGTACGTGTGGACGTAGAGATCGATTTCGTCGGATCGAGCATCGGCGGAGGATGCCGGTGGCGGCGGGTTCATGTTCGGGGCAGCTTACGCGAATCGCGCGAAAACCGGCTGATTTATGCGGAATGACGGGCGTGAACCGCTTCGTAAATATTTTTCATCAAGTGCAGCGACGTCTCCAGTACGTCCACCGCGCCGTCCTCCAGCGCACGGTTGCCCTCGCAGGATTCGCGCAAAATATCCTTCACCTCTTCCAAGTGCGCTTTGTCGATCACCGAGTGCGCGACCAAGAAACTCAGCTGCGATGCTTCGAGCTTCAAATCACGGCGTAGCGACACCAAAAAATCCTCGAGGTACGGATAACAACCCTCGGCCCAATAGCTGTAACCGAGCCGCGCCGTTGCATCGCGCTCCTTCAAGCGAAATAAATATCCGATGAACGCCTCGGTCTCCGGCAGCGGGCGCGAGCTGCGCACGGAGTCGGCCGACACGCCGATCGCCTCCAAATCTTTCAGCACCATCAAGTCGTGGCCTGCCTCGGTATATGCATGATGCAAACAATATTTCAGTAGCGGGAGTCGCTCCGACGTCAGACCGACTGCGACCAGCGCCTGGTTCTGCGCGTTGAATCGCGAGTAGTGGTAGACCTGCGTCATCAGCGTCACATAAAACTGTTTGTCGATCCCCTTCTTGAGGCGCAGCCACGACGGGCTCGCGTGGATCGACTGCCAGGCCATTTTTTCCGCTGTTTGCAGTCGTTTGAAAAAGTCGTGGCTCATGTGCCTGCCTTCCTGATGCTCGTGGTGCTGAAGTTTTTTCGATCTGAATCCGACAAATCCCAACCGCGCTTTCGGAGGCGCGCCTCCACCGCGGGGCGAGACGTCAGCATGTCGCCGTAGATCACGACGTAACGACGATTGGCGGGCCGACCACGCAACGTGATTTCGTCATTGCTGGTGAGGCCCATGCCGAGCCGCGCATAGAGGCGCTCGAGCGGACGCGCGCACACGGCAAAATTGTAGCGATGCGTCGTCTCGCGAAGAACCCACGATCCGGCGAGCAACAACATCACCTCGACGAGACCAGTCGCACGAACGTCACGCCTCACCACCACGCGACTCGTTTCGACGAGCGCGTGCGCTGGAACCGGAGGACGCGGCCACGCAGCCGAAAGATCATCGAGCTCGTAACGACCATGAAGCGGAACGGTGAACCGACATGTCGCGAGCGGCGATGAGACGATCTCGCCGTCGTCCGTGATCGCGCGACACGCAAAAATGAACGACCGATCGTCGTACGAATCCGCAGCCCGATGCCGCACGTTTGCCGCGGAATTCGCGAGCAAATACGATTGCGCAGTTTTGTATTCAGACTCGCGTAGTGAGTAAACGGCTTCGCGGTCGGCGACGCTCTGCGCGAGCTCTACCGCGTATGCCTCGTTGCCATAGCGCGCTGTGGCCATCGAAAAAAACTACGTGCCGGCAACTGGAGCAGATCGCTGACGCGTAGAGTCTCTCGTGGAACAAGCACACTCGCTCGAGATGAACGCAGACAGAAGCTACGCCGAAAGCATCATCAATTATTTTCGTGGCTGGAGATATCCGTTCTTCGGAACGATCTTCATCTACGTGCTGATGGTCTTGGGTTGGGTCGGCCTCGGCGGCGGCTTGGAGGATCTGAGCACGCCCGCGCTTCGTCACGTTGCGCTCGGCGTCCTCGCAGCAACGCTTTTGCTGTTCGGAATTTTTTTGATCAACGACGCAGCCGATCGTGACGTCGACGCGCGCGTGCATCCGGAGCGTCCCATTCCGCAGGGAAAATCGAGCTGGAAACACATCATGGCCACGGCCGTCGCGCTCATGCTTCTCGCGTGCTTCGTCAGCTCGTTCGTGAATCGTCAGAGTCTGCTCGTCGCCGTCGCGATGACATCGTACGCGTTCTTTTT
>JBDTFL010000691.1:0-6478 GCA_039937955.1 Polyangiaceae bacterium
AAACCGTAGGGGTTCAAGTCCCCTCCTTCGCACAAAAACGGCAGAGCCCAAGTCCTTTGGATTTGGGCTCTTTGCTTTTGTCTTCGATTCTCGGTGGGAACTTCCAGTTCCCCTCATCGCTTTGCGATCAGCCTCCTCTTTGGGCGCGCGCTTCGGCGCGGCTTGCTTTGCAAGCGGGGGAGAGGAGAGAAACACCACGAAGGAGAAAAAGAGAAGAACGAGAACGGAAAGAGCAAAGACGCTATTGTCTCTTTCGATGCCGGAACGCGATTCGGACAGCCGTCGAAAAGCTGCGCCCCAATCGGGGACGAGCGGCGGGCCGACCGGCGGTGATTTGGTGCCCGCTGAACGCGAGCGGTTGATCGGCCGTTTCGGACGACGTTTTCGCGCTGGTGAGTCACTCTTCAAAGAAGGCGAGCCCGCGAAAGAAGCATTCTTGCTGCAAGAGGGTCGCGTTCGACTTTTGAAACGCGTGCGCACCGTCGAGCGCAGCTTGCTCCTTTTGAAGCCCGGCGATCTGTTCGGCGAAACGGCGCTCCTCCAATCATCGGCAGACGCAGAGCCGGGCGCCGAGGCCGCGCGCAATTCGACGGCGGTCGCGCTTTCGGACGGCGTGGCGCTCGTTTTGGACCAGAGCACCTTTCGATCTTTGTTCGAGAATTACCCGGCGATCGCGACGCGCATGTTCGAGCAGCTGATCGTGCGTTTGCGCGACGCGGAAGATCAGATCGAAATCATGCATCTGCGCGACACGCAGTTCAAAGTGGTCTCGGCGCTCCTCAAGCTTTCGCATCGAGCGGCAGGCTCTGCAGAGATCGCCATCTCGCCCGTCGAGCTTTCATCGCGCGTCGGTTTGGACGTCGACGCCGTGAAGCGCACTGTGCAACGCCTCCGTGAGCAAAATTATGTGCGCATCGTCGGCGAGCGCGTCGAAATTCCCGACGTCGAAGCGTTGCGTCGTCTCTACGTTTTGCTCGGCACGAAAGACGAGCTCGCAGGCGAAGGCGAGCCGGCACCCGAGCCTCGCGGCGGTTGAGCGGCCAAAGTCGTCGGCCTCGCGGCGGTTGACGCGCTGAAACGCGTCGACTAATTCGTTGTCGCTTGATGCAACCGCGAGCTGGAAAAATCGCCCTTTTGGCGATCGCGCTGATCTTGAGCGCCGTCGCATGTGGTGGCTCGCACAACAGCGACCCTGATGCGCCGCACGTGCAGAGCCCAGAGCGTCAGAGCGAGGCTGAGTACGATCTCGCCCGCGATTATTTTTCGAAGGGAAATCCGCGCAGCGCGCTCGATCACGCGCTCAAAGCCGTGCAGATGAACGAAGACAACTCGAAGGCGCTCTACCTCACGTCGGCGATTTATCTTTCGTTCTGCTCGACCGACCTCGGCTTCGCGTCACCCGACTGCAAGATCGAATTCGCCGAAAAATACGCACGTTTGGCGCTCAAGGCGGACGCATCGTTTCGCGACGCACGCAATCTGCTCGGCCAGGTTTTGATCATCGCGAAGAAATACGAAGAGGCGATAGTCGTGCTGAAGCCGCTCGCCGCCGATCCCGCTTATGCGTCGAGCTTTTTGGCGTGGGGGAATTTGGGTTGGGCGCAGGTGCTGCACGGCGATTTGGACGAAGGGATCGCATCGCTCAAAAACTCGGTCACGCAGCCGCGCTTTTGCGTGGGCTTTTATCGGCTCGGCGTGGCCTACGAAAAGAAGGCAGACCCAACGCAGGCCGAGGCGAATTTTTCGAGCGCCCTCGCGGTCGAAAGCCCTGATTGCCAAAACTTGCAGGACGCATGGGAGGCACGCGGCCGCGCGCGATTGAAGCTCGGCAATGTGAATGGCGCTCGCGGGGATTTCGAAAAATGCCGCGATATTTCCGACAAATCACCGACGGGTAAAACCTGCGTCGCAATGCTCTCGAAAAACGCCGGATGAAGCCGGAGCTACGCGCTGGCGATCGAGAGCCAGAAAGTTTCAACCGCGCTGGAGCTGTGGACAAGCCGAAGCAGAACCTGGTATGCGAATGGACCCTCAGTTGACGACCGACACCATCGGAAGCTCCCTGAAAAAAGCACGCGAACGGAAGGCGATGAGCCTTGCCGAAGTTTCGCGTGTGACGCGCATTCCGGCCTCGACGCTGGAGTCGATCGAGAGCGATCGTTTCGACGATCTTCCAGGTGAGGTGTTCACGCGTGGCTTCTTGAAATCGTACGCACAAGCGGTTTCGTTGCAGCCCCAGGAAATCGTCGCGCGCTACACGTCGAGCCGTCGCGTGGTTTTGGTGACGCCGCTCCCTACGTCGAGCCCCGCGCAGCCGATGCGCGCCGACCGCCGCCGTTTCGGTGTGGCCATCGCGTTCGTGCTTCTGCTGATATTGTTCACGTTGGCTCTGTCGATCGTACTGAAGCCGCGTGGTCACGACATGCCGGCGGAGCTGTCGCTGAACAGCTCGACCACTTCAAGCGCGCTCGCCAAGACGCTCGCAAGCTAAGTCACGGTGACCGCGAAGGTCATCAACACCGAAGCGCTGCTCCTGCGAGCGGTTCCTTACGGCGAGAGCGATCTCATCGCGACATTTCTCTGCGAGACGGGCGGCAAAATTGCGGCGATGGCACGTGGCGCGCGCAAATCCGCGAAACGTTTCGGTGGCGCCCTCGAGCCGTTTCACACGTCTGAAATCACGCTGCAAGATCGCGGTCGCGATCTCACGACGCTCGTCGAAGCGAAGATCGTTCGCGTGCGCGTGGGAATTGGATCGAGCCTCGAGGCGGTGGACACCGCGGGAATTGCGCTGCGTTGGGCGCGTGACCTTTGCCCGCCGCGCACCGAAGAGCCCGGCGCCTATCGTGCGCTCATCGAATTGCTCGACGCGCTCGATTCACGTGCGTCGGACGCGCGCGCGGAGCTCGCATTCGCGGCGCTGCGCATTTTGTCGGAGGTGGGTTACGCGCTCGAGCTCGATCGCTGCGTGGTGTGCGGCAAGCCATGCCCCGAAGACCGTGCGGCCATGATCGATCCGGTGCGCGGCGGCATCGTGTGTCGTTCGTGCGGCGGCGGCCGTTTTCAAGTCAGCGCGCACGTTCGGCAAAGCGCGGGCGCGATGCAGCGGGGGGAGCGCATTTTAGTGACGCCCGAGGAATCGGCCGAGCTCGTCAAAATCGCCGAGCAAGCGATGACCGCACACGCGGAGGTTGGCGGATGAAAAGGCCTCTCGACGTCATCACGTTCGGCGAAATCTTGTGGGACATCTTCGAAGTGAAGACCGGCGTTTTCATTCGCGAGCTCGGCGGCGCACCAGCCAACGTGTCGGTGAATCTCGGCGCGCTCGGTGTTCGCAGTGCAGTGATTGGCGGTGTAGGACAGGATCGCTTCGGTGATGATTTAGCTGTTTTTCTCGCGCGAAATCACGTCGACACTCGCTTCGTGATTCGCTTTCCGAATCGCACTGGCCTCACCTTCATCACGCATGACGCGCATGGCGAGCCGAGCTTTCTGTTTTATCGATTTCAAACCGCGGACATGGCGGTGCGCGCGAGCGACATTTCGGCAGCAATGGGAAACGCGAAATGGGTGCTCATCGGCACCAGCACCCTGATGTCACCCGAGCTCGCCAAAGCGACGCGCACATTCTTGCAGTCTGCACGTAAATCGAACGCGCACCTCGTCGTCGACTTGAACGTGCGCGCACATCTTTGGGCGGACCACGACGGAATGCGCCGGGCCATCGCGAGCGTTCTGAAAAACGCCATGCTCGTCAAAGCATCCGCCGCCGACCTCGCCGCCTTGAGCGTCGGCAACGAAACGAAAGCGCTCGCGTGGGTACGAAGCCACGCGAAAGATGCGGAGATCGTGATCACGCGCGGAGGCGGGCGCGCCGAAGCGATCGGCGCACACGAGAGGGTCAGCGCCGCTACAAGACGAAAAAAATGCGTCGACGCGACGGGTGCCGGAGATGCATTCATTGCCGGTGTGCTCGCCACGTTGATCGCAGCGGACGCCTCACCGAGCGGCGAAAGCTGGAAAAATGCAGCCGTTTGGAAGCGCGCACTGCAGGTCGGACATATGTTGGGTTCCGTTGCGATCGCGAAGCGCGGATCGGTCAGCGGCATCACCACAATGAAAAAAGCCGACCTCGAAAAAGTTCGCCGCATGCTCGCGCCCATGCGAGAAGGAGGACGTTAGATGGCCGCCGACCCGAAAATTCAGTGCGTTCGTGTTCGCTCGCCACGCGGCGCGGCGACGACCGAAATCGATTGGAAGGATGGTCACACCGGCATCTATCCTCACACGATCTTGCGCGGCTACTGTCCCTGCGCGGCGTGTCAGGGTCATTCCGGAAACATCAAATTCATCGAGTGCTCGGGTCATCAGCTCGAGATCGAAGAGTTCGAGCCGGTCGGAAATTACGCGTTACAAATCACGTGGTTCGACGGCCATGGCAGCGGGCTTTACTCGTTCAAATATTTGCGTGCGCTTTGCCAGTGCAGCATCTGCCAACCGGCACCGAGCGCCGACCACCCCGAGCTGCCCCGCACCTAAAGTTTCATGGCAAACGACGGCGAGCGCGAACGTCAGAAGTTGGTTGGGCGCGCGGGCATCGTCGGCGCCGGAACGTTATTTTCACGCGTGCTCGGATTGGGCCGCGACATGGCGCTCGCGGCCATTTTTCGTCGCGAGGAGACCGACGCATTCTTCGTCGCGTTCACGATCCCCAATGCACTGAGACAGCTGCTCGGCGAAGGCGCGATCTCGAGCGCGGTCGTTCCGGTCCTCAGTAAAAAGCTCGCCGAGGACGACGGCGACGTCTCCGCAAGAGCCTTTTTTTCTCGTGTGCGCGGCGCTTCGCTCGTTGCGCTCGTCGTCGTCACGTTGCTCGGAATGATCTTCGCGCGGCCCATCAGCGAGGTGTTTGCCGGTGGCTATCACGGCGCCGAGCTCGAACGAACGGTGCAACTTACACGTATCGTTTTTCCATATTTATTCTTCATGGGCACCGCCGCGCTGGGCATGGCGGCGCTCAACGCAAAACGAAAATTTGCAGTCGCCGCATTTGCGCCCGGCTTGCTGAACGTCGCGTTCATCGCCGCGGCCTTTCTTCTTCCCGGACCTTTCGAGCGCATGGGCATCGATCGCTCCATCGCGATCGGCGTCGGGGCGCTGGTCGGCGGCGCACTGCAAGTCCTCGCGCAATGGCCGGCGCTCCGCAAAATCGGATTCGCAAGCCGACCCAAAATCGATTTCAAGGATCCCGCGGTGCGCGAGGTACTTCGTCGCATCGCGCCCATGACGTTCGGAATCGGCGTTTATTACGTGGATTTGGTGCTGTCTCGTCGTTTCTTGTCGGAGCTCGGCACGGGCGCGCAAAGTTATTTCACGTGGGCCATGCGCCTCTGCGATTTTCCGCAAGGCATCTTCGTGATGGCCCTCTCGACCGTCGCCCTGCCGTCGCTCTCCGAGTTTGCGGCGCGCGGAGACATGGACGAGCTCGGCAAAACGTTCGCGCACGGCTTGAAGCTCGCGCTGTTCGTTGCCATTCCCGCCAGCGTCGCTTTCGCATTCCTTGCCGAGCCGCTGGTCGTCACGCTTTTTCAGCGCGGTCAATTCGACTCGATCTCCGCCCACGAAACCGCAAAAGCCCTATTTTACCAGGGCGGCGCGATCTGGACGGTAGCCGTCGTTCGCCAAGTGGTTCCGGTTTTTTATGCGCTCGGCGACACGCGCACTCCGGTCCTCGTGAGCGCGCTCGATTTGCTCGCGTTCATTTTCTTGGCGACCACGCTTCGTGGACACATGGGTCACGTCGGCATCAGCATCGCGGTCGGCGGCTCGAGCTTCGTGCAAATGGCGCTGCTGGTCGTGATGTTGCGGCGCAAGCTCGACACGATGCACGGCCAGGGCATTCTCTCGTCGGTTCTCAAAACGCTGGCCGCTTCGGTGGTCGGCGTTCTCGCGGCGCGCGCGTCGATCATGGTGATGACTGATTTTTCCGTGCCTCGCGCCATTCCCGGGTTGCTCGCATTCGCCTGTTTTTGTGCCGTTTTCGTGATCGCGGCGCTTCTCTTGAAATCGTCCGAGCTGGGCGAGCTGACGGGCGCGCTTCAGCGTAGACTCGCGCGCAAATGAGCAAAGACGTCACTGCTTTCAAAATTGCCGACGCGCGTTTCACTGCCGGCGCAGCGACCGCAAAGATGTTGCCGCCGCCCACACGCGCGGAGATCGCATTTTGCGGACGATCGAACGTCGGCAAGTCCAGCCTGCTCAACATGCTCGTCGCACGAAAAAGTTTGGTGCGCACCAGCCGCACGCCAGGTTGCACGCGCCAGATCAATTTGTTCGACGTCGACGTAGTCGGGAAAAACAAATTCGGAGTCTGCTTCGTCGACTTGCCCGGCTACGGCTACGCCGCGCGCTCCCGCGACGAGCGCTCGCAGTGGCAGAAAATGGTCGAAAGCTACTTTGCCGAGCGTGATGGTTGGCG
>JBDTFL010000692.1:0-3479 GCA_039937955.1 Polyangiaceae bacterium
GTTCATCGCATGTGCGGTGCGTATCGTCCAAAGTTGCGGCGCGAGCGCGATGATGAAAGCGACCGCCACTTCGACGACACCAGCACGCGGTCGTGCAAATGCAATTGGCGCAACGTAAGCGCCTGTCGCAATGGCGACGAGATCGATGACCGGACGAAGGTCGAGCTCGTGGCGCTTCAATACGCCGAAAATTCCGACCACCCCGCCACCTTGGCCGCTCGGATCGCCCGCGTGAATTCCATAGGCAAAAATGGCTGCCGCGACGATCAGTGCGCAAGCGCCAGTCGTAGCGGGATCGAGCAATCGAGGAACGCGATCAGCGCCCGCCGCCAGTCCGCGACGAAGCGGAGGCAGAACCGCCAATGCACAAACCGAGAGCGCCGCGAACGACGCGAGTGACGCGAGCGCGAGCTCGATGCCAGCCTCCGCCGCGCCGCCGTTCGCCAAAATCGTCTCGGCAAGATGCGCGCAGATGACCGCCCAAATCGCGAACACAGCGACGCCGAGCGGAAGGATCGCCGCGGCGCGCGATCGCGTGAGGACCGGTTCTGCGCGCAGAGAAGCGATGTGCTGGCGAAGTGATCGCGGCGCTTCAGGGACCAAAAAAACATCGAAGAGCGCAACGCCGAGCGCGACGAAAAGAGCGAGCGGCGCGAGGAGCCCGATCTCGTCCTCGAGAAGAGTCGTCGTGGAAATGCGCGACGCGACGCTCGCTGCGCCGGACCGCGCCTCGACGAGCGCGACGCAAACCGAGGCACCGACACCGCCGCCGAGCGCAACGATGATCCGTCCAACCGTGGACTTGAGCGGCGCTCTCACGACAAGAGCGTTTTACTTCTTTGCCGCCTGATGAGCGAGGGGATGTGCAGCGTCGTAGACTTTCAGCAAATGTTCGGTCGACACATGCGTGTAGCGCTGCGTGGTCGAAAGCGACGAATGGCCGAGCAGCTCCTGAATCGCGCGAAGATCGGCGCCGCCGTCGAGCAAATGGGTGGCGCACGTATGACGAAGCGCGTGCGGGTGCAGATCAGCGCGGCCCGCGCCGAGCGATCCATAACAATGCACGAGCTCCTGAATGGCGCGTACGCCGATGCGTGCACCGCGACTCGAGACGAAGAGCGCGCAAGCGTCGAGTGCGCGAGTCTTGGGATGCGACAACGCTGATCTATCGGTTAAATAGCTGCGGATCGCGTCGACGCATTTTCCGCCAAGCGGCACGAGACGCTCTTTGTTTCCTTTGCCGCGCACTCGGGCGGTAGCCGTGTCGAGATCCACCTCGCCGAACGACAGCGCGGCGAGCTCACTGACGCGTAGACCGGATCCGTAGAGCAACTCGAGCATCGCGCGATCGCGTTTGCCGGCAGGCGTCGTCAGGTCGGGTGTTTCGACCACTTCTTTTGCGGCGTCGACCGACAAGAACGTGGGAAGCGGCCGGCGAACTTTGGGGCTCGCGATTTCCGCCGCCGGATTTCTCAGAAGAATTTTTTGGCGGAAGAGCCACTTCATCCAAGCGCGCGCGGCCGCGATCTTTCGCGCGGTTGAGGACGGCGCAACGGTGCGCGCAAGTGTTGCGAGCCAGCCGCGAAGGAAATAGACGTCGATCGCCGCGACATCGGAAATTCCCTTCTCCTCGGCAAATGCGGCCAGTCCTAGAAGATCGCCTCGGTACGCCGCGACGGTGTTCGGCGACGCGCGCTTCTCCACTTCGAGATGTCGCGTGAACGACGTGAGCGCGTTCGCGATCTCCACGATTGTGAGCTAGCACTCGCGAGAGAGGCCAGGCAAATTCCCCCCTCCAATCTCGAAGCGCAGCCGAGTCCCTCGCCCTGGTCGCGGCTCGTCCAAAAAGCGCGCGAGGTATGGACGCTCCTTTGGAAAGAGCACACGACGCCGCGCGAGATCGCGATCGCGGTGGCGATGGGAGCGTTCGTCGGTTGCACGCCCGCGCTCGGTTTTCACGGATGGATCGCGCTCGGCTTGGCGACCCTTTTCGGGTTGAATCGCATTTGGTCGTGGGCCGGCTCACGTATCTCAAACATCCTCATTTATCCCTGGATCGTGATTGGCGAAATCGAGCTCGGTCACTATCTACGCTTCGGCGATCGGATGCATCTCACCGAAAAAGAGGTGATGGCGAGCCGTGGGAGATTGATGGTCGATTGGCTGATCGGATCGATTCCGTTCGGCATCGGCGCTGCGATCCTTTTTGGCGGCCTCGCCTACGGCCTCGCGCATCTTCGTCTGCGAAGAGCGAGCTCGTCAGAAGACTTGTCAAGCAGGTCGGAGGATGTGCGCTAAAACTTGGCCCCGTGGGTCCGCGAAGCCGACAATTCGCATATGACTTCGCCCGAAGAACGCCGCAAGAAGCGCAGCCACGATCCGCTCGTCGCGCTCCACTATCAGCTGTCGACCGCGCGCACCGAAGGGGATCTCGAGACGATCGTCTTAGCCGATCACGCCGGGACCGTCGTTGCCGGAGCTGGCTCTTGGTCCGCCTGCGAAGAAATCGCCGCTTATGCGCCGCTTTTCTCGCAAAAAGACGACGGCGACGGCGCGGGCTCACGCATCGCCGAGCTTCGTTCGGAGATCGAAGTGCGCTCGCTTCACATCAGCGGCCAAGACGTTCTTCTTTGCTCGCGCCGCACGCGTTCCACCGTCGCGAATCGCGAAGCGGCAATTTCGAAGGCCGCCGAAGGCATCACCCGCATTTTGCGCGCAGCCTGAAGCCGCTTTTTTTTCAGCACAATTTGACCGATCGCGCTCCTCGCGGTACTTCCCGCGCCATGGGTGATGGCGACGGCGACGACAAGCGACGACGGCTCGAAGGGGTCATTCCCGAGCTGATCCGACGCGCGGTCGTTGCCGGTGTCGAAAAAGCAACCGAGGCCCCCGACTCCATCAAGCACCTGGTCGGCGACCTCAAGCTCCCCAAAGAAATCGCCCACTACCTCTTTGCGCAGGTCGACGAGACCAAAAATGGTCTTTTTCGGGTGGTCGCCAAAGAGATGCGCGATTTTCTAGAACACACGAATTTGTCGGGTGAAATGACCAAAATGCTCACTTCCTTGAAGTTCGAGGTGAGCACCACGATCCGTTTTCGCCCGAATGACGGTGCATCTTCCGGTAAAGAAGAGGACGAAGACGGCCCGGCGACCCTGCCGAAGCCCGAAGTGAAAACCGACGTCGTGGTCAAACGCGAACGACGACGGCGACGGACTGACAAGGAGCCCGAGTAACATGACGCCGAAAGCGCCGCACGCCGGTGGGGAAATCGACAGCTGGTGCACCAAATGCAAACTGGTGCTGAATCACCGCATCATTGCGATGAAGGGTGAAAAACCCGCCAAGGTCGAGTGCTCGACCTGCAGCTCACATCACACGTATCGTCCGAACGCGCCGGGAACGGCTGTCGTTGGTGGCGTCGTGGTCAAGAAGGCCCCGAAGTCGACCCGTGGTCCGACCCGCGCGCAGCAAGCGCA
>JBDTFL010000693.1:0-4338 GCA_039937955.1 Polyangiaceae bacterium
GATTCCAATCCCTGGCGCAAGAGCCTGGTTGCCTCCGCACGAATTACCGCTAGCGGCAGCGGGAGCACCGTCCGAGCACTGCGCTTCGAACGCGCCGAAGGCGACTACAAGCACACCCACGAACGTCATCGCCGAGCCGATGCCGATGAGCACATCGCCGATCGCGTGGACCCCGCGCGAACGCGGCTCGACGACGATGACCGCGAGCCCCGGCGACGTTTCCCGAAGCCCGAACGGCTCCGAGTCGCGAATGCCACCGCCGACGCGATAACGTTTTCGCTTAACAAACGACATGTCGCACGGTGCGAAGCAGACCTCGGTCCAATCGTCGCCGTCTTCGCGTTCGAGTGTGACGCCCGGTGGTGCATTGAGATGAACGATCACCTCACGCGGTGCGGTTTGCGCGAGCGCGGATGGCGCGACGAAAAACACGAGCATCGTGGTGGTCGCAAAGCCAACCAACCAAGCGCGCGCCCCCATGTGTGAAGGGTAGCGTGCGCTCTACCCCTTTGCCCGCCTTCTCACTGCACTTCGCAAAGGAAAAACCTCCGCGCAAACGGTGGCGACGCAGAGTAGACACGTCGCAGGACAAACATGCGACGCTCGGCGCATGGGAAAGAGTCGCGTCGAAGCGCGCATCACCATTCGCGCGAAGATCGAAGATGTATTCGAGCAGCTCATCGATCATGAAGCCATGGCGAGCTGGCCGGGCATCGGCGCGTGCACGCTGGTGGAAGAAGGAACGCCGCGAAATGGGCTTGGCGCCGTCAGACGCGTGCGCGTGGGAGGGTTAACGATCGACGAAAAAGTAGTGCTCTATGATCCGCCGCACGCCTTCGATTACGCGATCATCCGCGGCGTGCCGGTCAACGATCACCTCGGCGAAGTTCGGTTCAGCGAGACGGACGGGCGCGTCGAGGTGGTGTGGAACATTCGCATTTCGAGCCGCTGGCCGTTCGTGGCCGCGATCATGGCCAGCCAGCTACGCCGCGGCATACCGAGGGCGCTCCGCTTCGTGGCGAAGCGCCTCGAGGGCTAGTCGATCGTTGCGTAGTACATGTATTGTTGGCAGCGATTTCGGCTAGCCGCTGCTCTTCGTCGTCGTAGCGAGAAGCACTTCGAGCTGCTCGAATTGTTCGCGGGTGCCGGCTTCCATTCCGCTGATCTCTTCGTCGAGTAACTCTTTCGACGCAAAGAGCTGATGCATGATCACCGTAGTTTTTCCGGCTTTTTCGGTGAACGTCGTCGTGGTGACGGCCTGACCGTCCGGAGTCTGCTCCTCGTCGGTCGACACGATGCGCGTCGGGCGCTCGACCTCTTTGTACGTTCCAAAGGCCGCGAACTGCTTCTCGCCTTCGCCTCTGAACTCGTAACGATATTTTCCGCCCACACGAAGATCGATCTCGCATGCAACCAGCTTCATGCCGGTCGACCGCGGCGCCCACCAGCGCATCACGAGCTCGGGCTTCGTCCATGCGTCGAACACGATCCTCGCCGGCGCATTGAAGGTGCGAGTCACGACCATCTCGCGGTCCGATCGACGTTCGATGTTGGTCTGATTCTTCGTCACGATCTCATTTCCGTTTTCGACGTCCATGACCACTCTCCTTTGCTTTGAGCTCTTCGATGAGCCCGTCCAATTCCTCGAAACGCGCATCCCAGAGTTGGCGATAGCGCTCGAGCCAATCGTGAATTTCGCGAAGCGGCTCCGGGCGCAGCACATACAGTCTTTGCTGCGCGCGCGGCTCCACATCCACGAAACCGCTATTTTTAAGGACTTTCAGATGTTTCGATACTTGCGGCTGATTCAGATGAAGACGCTCGCCGATGTCGTTCACCGCGCGAGGCCCCGAACGAAGGAGCTCCACGATGCGAAAACGATTCGGCTCGGCGAGGACGGCAAACGCTTCGTTCACCCTTCGTATATGCCCACGTAGGAATATGCCTGTCAAGGCATTTACGGGCGCGTGTGTTCCACGTGCACGCAGGACGGGATGGCTGCGCTACCAGAGCATCGACTTCGTCCGATAGCGTGCCGTTCGCTACTCGGTGGCGACGTTGAAGATCTGACGAAAGCGTGGATACGGATCGTCGTTCCACTCGACGTCGTCGATTCCCATTCGGAACGAGGTCGTCGCGTCGTCTCCCCAAGGCCACCACAGACCGAAGACCAGGAGCCCGGGAGCATCGTCTGCGCGGAGCAGCATTTGCCCAGCGCGAAGGCCTCCGGTTCTCTCCGCGAGCGCACGCACATCGGCGGGAGCGAGCGTGAGCGTCTTGGACGTGACCTCGGTGGGCAACGCAGCGCGTGCGGCCGCGCGAGCCTGAGCCTCGTATTCGACCGTGAACGATGACGTGATGCACGTGAAGCGTTTGTCCCAGCTCCAGGCGCGCGCGGGCCAATTCGCTTTGAGTGTCGCGAGTCTCGCGAAGAGTGTTTCCCATGCAGGATTGAGGCGAGCCATGATCGAGGATGTTACCTCGTTGCGGCGCCGACGACATTTAAGTGAATGATGGCTCTGGACGAGCTGAGAAAAAAGATTTCTCGGCTCCACGATAAGGACGGCATCGTGCTCGGCGGCACCTTTGAGCGCCATGGGCCGACGATGGAACCGAACGGCGCGGCGCAAAGACGAGATCCTCGGCCACCTGTCGATCCGCCGCGGCTAAATCGCTTACGGCTGACGTGCGACGACCATTCGAGGACTTACCTTTTTGTAACGAGGAGGTTCCAATGCGAGCTCTACAGTTGGTCGGCTCTAGTGTTTTGCTCCTGTCGTTCGTCGCGTGCACTGCGCCCATGGCGGACCTTGCGAAGAGTCCGGACGTCAGCTCTTGCAAAGTGATCGGAGAGGCGACGGTTCCGGCCGACACCACCAACGGAAACGGCTCGGTCGACGACGTCACCGCGCTTCGTCAAAAAGCGGCAGAAAAGGGCGCAACCGACGTCGTCGTTGAAAACGATCCGGCGAATAATCGGACGCTGAAAGGGCGACTCTATGCCTGCGAGGCGCCGGCGAAACCGCCGTCACGTTCGGAGCAGCGCTCGGGTTTCTGATCGGAGATCACAAACCGTTCGCACAGGATGCTGCCCAAATTTCCAGGGTTCGCGAAAGCTGCCGCACCGACGCCTGCGGCTCCTGTCGAGACATCGTGATCGATGGTTGTACCGAGCTTCGTGCCGTCGAACGTCGTGATGTGGATCAGTTGTCGGTGCTCGAGCCACCTTCAGCCCATACCAGTCGCCTTTTCCGGTCGCATTGAGCGCGACGCGCGCAACTTCTGCGGTGGAATGCGTGAGCGTCAACGGTGCGCCGGCATCGATGCCCGCGTCGCCTCCGTTGCTCCAACTCTGGCCGACGGATCATACTTAGGGTTAAGGATCGCCCACCACGTACGTCTCAACGGGCACGAGGTTGTCCTCCGTGAACGCGACCGTCGCCGGCGAGAGTGTGGTTGGGAAGGCTTTGTTCCACGGTGACCAGGAGGCATAACGCACGGGACCGATCGGGCCGTTTTGGGCGACTTCCGTCGTTGCCTCGACGGTGACGAAGACCCAGTATTTGCCCGTCGTGAGCAGCACCGGAGTGGTGGCGGGCGGATCGTTGATCGCGAACTCGTTGTGGCCGACGACCAGATTGACCGACGGGAGCGCGGACGCCATCCAGGTCGACGGCTCGCCGGCGCTATCCGAGGCATAGATGGCCAAGCGTGCGCGTTTGCCGGTGCCCGTCGTGACGATGGCGAGCCGGGATACGGTGATGGCCGTGGTGATCTGAACGGGGGCACCAAACAAGAGACCCGTACCGAAGCTCGACGAGCCGCCCTCAGCGAGGTCACCGAACGTCGCCTCACAACCGGCATCCGTCCCGGCGCACTTCGGCGGGGGCGGACTGCACGAGGGCGACGACGCCGGCTGGCACCCCGCGTCCACCGAGCCATCGACGCTGGTTCCTGCGTCCGTTGCTCCGCCGTCCGTTTGCGAATTGTCGCCGAGCTGCTGGATGGCCGACGAGCAACCCACCGTAAGCACCGTAAGAACCGCAAGCAGTGAGAGACGTGAGGCCATCGAGAGTCCTTTTTTTCGGTCGCACCTAGTATTGCAAATCTCTACTCAAGTGCTTGTGCGTAGGTGCCTCGTCGTTATGAACAAATCGACCGCGCCCATTTTTTTTCTGACCTACGGAGCGACCGCTGCGTTGACGACCGGTAAAAATAGGCCATTCGGATACCGCGCGCGAAAGTGATCGGCTCGAACGTGCGCTTCATCGGACCGACCATCGAGGACGAGCGCTTGCACACCGAGGGCCTCTCGTTCCTCAGTGAGCCTTCCGTTCG
>JBDTFL010000694.1:0-2526 GCA_039937955.1 Polyangiaceae bacterium
GGGTATCACTATTTCTCGCAAAAATCCCTCGACGCCGACAAAACGGCGCTGCTCGCGAAACAACGCGCGGCAGTCGCGACGGTCGGAGCAAATTGGTTTCCGCTTCGCGACAAGCTCGAGCAAATCACTCTCGACTCGGCCAAAAATTTCAGCGACGACGACTTCATCGCGCCCGATGCAGCAAAATTCGATTTTCGATCCCTGCCGGGAATTTACCTGCGCCTTCGTGTCGCCGACGCACACGACGTCGACAAGATCCGTCTGCAAGCGCAAGAATCGTCACGCGACGAATTTTGCGGCTGCCTTCTCAAAGAGCCAAACGAGGCCGCCACCAAAGGCTACGCCGATGCGGGAGGTGCGCCGTCGCAGCCTTGGAACATGTGGGAGGCATATCAATCGACGCGCGTGCTCAGCGACGACTGGTCGAGCGAGGTGCGTGAATCGACCGATGATTTGCGGCTCCGCGTGTTCCAGCAGCAGTACGACAAAGCGGTAACGGACGAGATTCCGATGTCGATCGAGATCATCAAACGCGCCCGCTTCTTTTTGTTGGTGCTTGACGAAGACGAGCACGAGGCCAAAGCGAAAGCCGACGGCGGCGCGATCACTGAAGAAATTTTGCAGACGGTCGAGCACGAGTCGCGCGTTCGCATCGTCAACACCCAGACGTGGGCCGACATCGCGCGCCTCAAACGCACGGGCGTCGGAGAGATCATTTCGGTTGGCGAAAATCACGCGCCGGAAGATCCGGAAACGCACGACGCGATGTCACGACAGGTGAAAAATTGCTCGCTCGGTCAGCAAGTGACGCAGGCGCTGGGCTTCAGGCCGTGACCCATCGTGCAAAGCTCGACTTCGCGTAAGCGACCCGGGAGGCTCATTTTCATCGAAAATGAGGGGCGGGTAGTTCACTACCTGCCGTTCCTGTCGCCGTAATCAACCGCGTGTGCGCCGAAGAACGCATGCCATTGCAACGTGATTGAAAGAAACGCGGAACGATCGCTGGGCGTTTCGGTTTGTCCGCCCCCGAGCGCGTCGTTGCTCCAACGTCCGCCGCCGTGCAGGCCGATCCACGGACCGCTCGCTTGTCGGAGCAGCGGAATCTCGAGGCCCAAACCTGCTTGAAGGCCCGGCGGCGATTGGAAGTGCCCCCCGGTTGGCTGCGGAAAAAATGCGCCGAGCTCCAGCCCGAGCGAATCGACCACCAGGTCCAAACGATCGATTCCGAATTCTTGTCCCTGCAGCCAACGTCCACCGAAGAGCGGACGAATTTCCAAACCGCCGGTGAGCACGCGGCGTGGGTCGGTGTCGATTCCGAACGAATCTTCATAGGTGCAAAATACACCTACTGAGTCGAGGTAACGAAGGCGCAGCTCGGCGCTTGGACGCGGCGCGCGCGGTGCGATCGTGGCACCGAGTCCAACGACGATGCTGAGATCGCCGTCGACGCGACCATATGAAGTGTCGACTGGATCATCAGCGTGCGCCGAAATCGAGCCAAAAAATACAGTGATCAGCGCAACAGCAGCGAACGCGCGAGACACGAAAGCACGCATCGTCTTAGCCAGCGAGTGCCTCGGTGATGTCGTCGCGGAGCTCGGGAGCCACGATCAGACGAACGCGCGAGAGGATTTGTCCGGCCAGACGGGCGAGCAAAAATGAAACGTCGGACAGCGGACGCGCAGGACCTTTCGCGAATACCACCATGAGCGGCTCGGCCTCTGCGCCGAACGGTGTGTCGGTGGCTACATCGAGGCCGACATAATAATCGGGATCGAGATTTTTCTTTTCCGCGATCTCGCGTGCGGTTGCCAGCGCACGCTCACGTCCGACCGGCCCCGCTTGCTCGCCGAACAGCTCGAAGGTTTTGAAGAGGTGACGACCGTGCACGCGTTTCGCGAGATCCGCCAAAACCGGATCGGCAGCGGATTCCCATGAGCGCATCGCCATGAACAAACGATCGTCGTCCAAATCCAAATAACTTCCGAGCGGAATGGGCTCACCCACTGCGCCGAGCTCGATGGCCTTCGGCGTTCCTTCGAGGCGCTCGCCGTCCATGATGCGGGTTGCGGCGCGCGCTAGCACGGTGCGAATCATCCACTCTGCCGAACGCGTCGCTTTGTGTAGATACACCTGCTGAAACATGAAGAGGCGCGCGAGCAAAAAGGCTTCAATTGCCGGTAATCCCTTTGCGCCGTCGATTGCGAGCGCCGGCGCCGTTTCCGCATTTGCACTCGGCGCAAAGCGCAGCGAGCGCAAAAGCCAATCGAGATCGTAAACGCCGTAGCGAACGCCGGTCGCGTGGGCGTCGCGCAAAAGATAATCGCAACGATCGACGTCGAACGTACCGCTGACTGCATTCGCCAAATAGGGAAGCTCGTGCTCGCCGCGCACCAACGCTGCGACACGCTCCGGCATTTGTGCGTCGAGCTCGATCAGTTTTTTGTGAACGCCTGTGTCGGGATCGAGCAAGATCTTTTCGGTCCAAGCCTCGTGATGCGGCACGCCCGGGATCGCGTCTTCGAA
>JBDTFL010000695.1:0-10504 GCA_039937955.1 Polyangiaceae bacterium
TTCTCGATCGCGTTCGTCGTCGCAAAGGTGCGTCGCAGGGTCGCTGGCAGATTCAGTCGCATCACGGTGAGCGTCTCGTCGAGCCCTTCGCGCAGTGAGGCCGCCGCGGAAGGATATTTTTTCTCGAGCTGACGGGCGAGGGCATTCAGCATGCGCTTGGCGCGCTCCGCGTTGCCGCATCGATAGGCCGCCGTCATGGCATGACCTGCTTGCTTCTTCATCGACTCGGGCAAGTGCCCCTCGACGTTCCATCGCTTGTGCAGTTGGCAACGTTGGATGAGGGAGTGTTTTCCAAACGTCTTTCGAATCGCGAGCGCGAGCGCTTTGCCGCCATCGATGACGAAGAGCATCGCGCGACTTCGCACGCCGCGCGCGACCAAATCTCCAAGCAGCGCGGCGCAGACGCTTTCGTTTTCGGTCGCACCTTCGTGCAGTCCGAGCACGTGCTTGTCGCCCGACTCGTCGATGCCGAGCGCGACGACGATGAGATGCTCGCCGATGTGAATGCCGTCGATGACGATCGCGCAGAGCGAAATCGAGCTCAAATCACGGCTCATCATCGTCGTGAGCGTCTCCTCGGTCGCTGCGACGAAACGGCGGCTCACCGCGCTTTTGCTCGTGCCGCGCGACTTCATTCCGCGCGGCCCTGGCTCGATCGAGCGCGCGTAGTTGCGCGTCGATACACCGAGCACCATCTGCTCGACCGCGCGCGGCGTCAGCGGATCGGCATTGGCAAAATGCTCCCACGTCGGAAGCGCAACTTCGGCCTTCGCGTTGCGCACACGCGGTTTTCGAATCGTCACACGTCGACCGCCGAGCGCGAGCTCGTGAGGGTTAGATTAAGGTTTCTCCGAAGCTCTCACCCTCGGTGACTGATTTGGCTCGCGTATCATCGTCGCAGCAGGGAACGGATCCAACGGCGTGTCTCGGACACCGCGTATCCCAGGAACGCCGCGCCCGAGCCTCCGCCGAAATAGCGCCCGCCCAACGGCTCGCCATGCACGAACATCATGACGATGCCCCCGAGCCCGAGCGCGGCCGCGATCGGGACCGCCAGCCATCGCGGAATCAAGCGCCCGGGCTCGTCGTGACGCAGCGTCGCGAACAAGCGCTTCGTCACCATCACGAAGAACGCGATCAGCGATCCGAGGATGCCCACCACCATCGCGATCGTGACCGGCAGCGGAGGCCCCGGGGGGGCTCCCCACGCGAGCATGGCCGCAACAAGGAGCATCAAGCCGAGCGCGAGGCCCACCGTCACGCAAAAGCAACAAACGAATACGGCGCCGAGCAAGTAGCGAACGACGCGGCCGCCCGGCTCGACTCGTGCTGAGTAATCCATCCGCGCGAGGGTAGCTTCGAACGAGTCGTCGAGGGCAAAGGCCGGCGGAGGGGTGAGAAAGAAGTGCTAAGGGTGTTCGGCGAGCGAGAGCGCGGCCTATTTTGAGCACGTTCAAAGCACACGCTCGCCAACGTCACGCAACGTAGCGCGCGCGGATGTGGGCGATTACTCGTCGCGGTCGGCGGAATGAGCGCCGCGATTCGTGCGAGCAGCTCGAGTGGTGTCAGGACGAGCAGCTTGGCGCGACCGCCGCGCGCTTTTTTGATCCGATACCCTGCCGCGCCGTCCGCAGCGGCGTCAGGCGTCAGGCGTCGACATCGACATCGACATCGACCCCGCCGGCTTCAGGCCTGGGCGATCTGAACGCGGGCAAACCCCGGCACGCCGGCGCGTAGCCTTTCCAGGTCGCCCACGTCGGACGTGTAGATCGTGTCCCCGCGAAGCGCCGCAGATGCAATCACGACCGCGTCGATTGTCGTGGACTTGGGGACGAGCCCGAGCGCAATACCAGCCGTCATCGCGATGTGCTTTTCGAGTGCCTCGATATGCACCGAACGAAGGAGCGTCGCGCGCTCCTTCTCGCGTCGTCCCGGGCGCCACCACTCGGCGACGACGACAGAGGGGACCGTGATGAGGAGCCCTTCCGTGAGAGCCGCGTAGAAGACCTGTCGCATCGTGAGGCGCTGGGCCTCGAGCGCGATCAAAGCTCCAGTGTCGAGCGTGAGCCCTCCCCTCACCCTCGCCGCCTCTGGTTTTTGCGCCGCCGCGAAAGCGAAGGCGCTGGGCCCTCTCGATTCCAGAAGGCGACAAGCGCGCGTTGCTCGTCCGCCGTTGGGATCTCATGAGGCAAGAACGTCGCGAGGATCTCGCGACGAGCTTCTAGCCGCTCGCGTTCTTCGAGCCGGTCGCGTACCGCGCGCGTCACATATGCCGAGAGGCTCACGCCTTCGTCCTCGGCGGCAGTCTTGGCTAGACGGAGCTCGGCGCGCCCCATCGCGACGCTGACTTTTTGGGTGACAGCCATACCTCCAGCCCTATCACAGGTAGGAGCATACTGCTACCGCCAAGCTGTTCGGTCCGATCACGAGGCGTTGATCCAAATCGTTGCAGCGGGCTCGGTTCCGGCGACGGCGATCGGAACGCCGATCGGACTGCCGGGAGTGTCACTGTTGATGCGGTTCCACGTGTTGCCGTAGTCGGTGGATTTCCAAGTGCCGTCGTTGCCAGCGCCAATGTACATGTCGCTCGGTCGCGCGGGATCACCGACGAGGGCGCCGGGACCGAAGGCGTTTGCGGTCGGCGAAAGAACCGTTTCACTCATGCTCGTGGGCGTGACGTTCACCCAAGTGCCGGGTGGACACGTGCCTGCCGCAACGCATGGATCAGGAGGAAGCGGACCGCTCGTCGTGCCGCCACCATCGGCATTCGCCGATGCGCCATTCGAAGAGCTGTTTGAGCTGCTGCATTGAGTCGCGCTGACAGCGAGCAATGCAATGCCGACGCCGACGCATGATTTTGCCGCGACATCGGGGGCGATCGCATCTCGCTATGGTGTCACGACTCGACGATCACGCGGCGGCTTTGCCTCATTTGGACAATGTCGAGACCGGTAGCTCGCATGCGTCACCCTCCCGCGCGGCCTGGTGCCGTTCGATGGCGGCGAGAACGACATCGGCGCCCGGCGCGTCACGCGGCATCATGCGTGCGAAGAAGCTCTCGCCTCGCGAAGCGACGAGCGTGCCGTCGACGATCACGTCGAACTGGCCGAGCTTCCTGTCGTCGACCTCAACTTCGTCGCCCAGGTTTCGTGCGAAGCTCCTCGGCGAGCGCGTGCGCCCTTTCTCGGTAGTGACAGACCTCGCAATAGATGATGCGAATATGCATGCCTCGAACATAGGTCGGATTGCGCAAGAAACGAGTTGGCGTGCGGAGACAGGCCCAATGATCTGGTTTCATCCGCAGCGCGGATCGATCGTCACCGACAAACCACTCGACCCTCGCTGGCTTCGCTATCGCGGCGGACCCGACGACGGTTGGCGCCAGATCAGCGAGGTCCTGCCCCAAGGTTTTTTGCGCGGTGATCCCGCAAAGCAAAAGTATGGCATGGGGGGACCGATCGAGGTCTACGGGCCGATCGAGCGCACCTGCCGCGATTGCAAACAGGAGCTCGTGTTCAGCGCCGCCGAGCAAAAGCACTGGTACGAGACGCTCGGCTTTTTCATCGACGCGACCGCCGTGCGCTGCCCGGCCTGCCGCAAGATCGAACAGAAGAAGCGCAGCTACGGCGAGGCGGTGATCGCCGCGAAGTCCGCGCCGTCGTCAGCGGCGCATCTGAATGTCGCCCGCGCCGCGCTGGCCTGGCGGGAGGTCGGCGGCCACTTCTCGCTCGACAAAGCGCGCGCCCACTGCCATCTCGCCAAAAAACTGGGAGCGAAGACCGAGGCCGAGCAGCTGTTGCAAGCGCTCTCGCGACGAACGAAGTAGTTCATGGTCGGCCGAAATTGCACGACGATCGTCGACAGCAGATCACGCTCATGGGCTACACAGACATCAAGCTCTACGGCGGCGACGGCGGAAGCGGCGGAGGAAGCGGCTCGGGACTAATTCTGAACAACGGCCCGAGCACCGGCCCCAGCCCGAGCGACGCACCCGGAGGCATCGATCGCGTCGTCATCTTCAAAGGATCGGCGACGGGCCCGGCGTCTGCTCCAAGCACCACGATCGTCAGCCCCGACGGAGCTTCAGTGCAGTTCGGATCGCTGCTCGCTACGCCGCTCGATGCGAACGGCGACGGTTACTCCGATCTCGTCATCGCTGAATCCGTGGGCGCGGCGTCGAAGGCTTACTTCTTCGCAGGCTCGGCAACGGGCCTTTCGACGACGGCGACCGAGGCGCTCAATGCGTCGGACGCCTACGGACTTTCGACGATTGGAAATTGATTCGGTTGAAGGAGAGACCTCGTCAGCGTGCGGTGATGCGGTTTGCGTGATGCGGTTTGCGTGATGCTGGTGTGCACGCTGCTCTGTGACGGGCGAAGTTGTGACTAGTTGCGCTGCCCGCGCGCGTTGACCGCGCCGATATTTGTACGGCCCTTCGGAGCCGTAGCCGGGGCCGCGTACGGGAGTGAACGCCGCGCACTTCGGTGTGCAGGTGGCGAGGAGAGAAGGAAGTGGCAGCAGGATTCGGCAAGCGAGAGCGGGCGCGCGGTTGACGTAAGGCCAAATTCAAGGCCAAATTATGCGCGTTTCGCGAGATCCGATTTGAAGCGCGGACTATTTTGGCATGCAGGAGGTGCGCATGCGTCGTCACGAAGGTGATGACGAGCGCGAGCGCGCAGACCCCGCCCGTGGCGACCGATAGGTACCAGGCCTTACGGTTTGCAAGTAGAAGTGCAACCGAAGCGACGAGGATGCCGATCTCCGCGGCGAGCTGACCCCACTCGTCGTGCTCGCTGGCCTCGAAATGCGCCTCGACCGCTTCGGCGTACGACTCCGCCCACGCTTGCGCGACTTCGAGCTGCTCGCCGTACCGTTTGGCCGCGTTCAACGTGCGCTGCGCTGGCGCGCGGTCTCGCCGACGCGAAATCTACGTGCGATACTCATCGTGATCACTTAGCCTTTTCGAATGCGACGTCTCGCAGCAGTCTTCGGTGCTCTTGTGTCGGTGGCCATCGCGGCGTGCGTCGCCGACGAGCCGGAAACGTCGGGTGGTGGGACGACCGACGACGGCGGAAACGATGCCTCTTCGAACGGCGGCGACAGCTCCACGCCAGGCGACAGCGCGGCGACGGACGGCAAGGCGGGCACCACGTGCGACCCGTCGGCGGCGTTCGTCACGATCACGCCGCTCGATACGCTGAACGCCGTAGGCTCGAGCTCGGGCATCCGCCTCTCGGCCGATGAAACGACAGCCTATTTCACGACGGATCCGACGGTCGACGCCGGACCGGGCGCGGACATCTACGCAGCAGACCGCGCTTCGCCAGCGTCTCCGTTCATGTCGCCCGACGTCGTCTATCACAACGTCAACGAATTCGCGTCTTCGCCGACCATCACGCCGGACGGATTGGCCATCTATTACGCGTCGACGATCAGGGGAAGCGACAACGGACCGGCGATCCAAGTTCTCGAGCGACCGGCTTCGAATCCGCACTTCACGTCGCCGCCGATCCGTTTAGGACAACCAATCAACGACACCGACGATGGCGGAAATCTGTACGCGTCGAACTTCCAGCCGTTTGTGCGCGCGGACGGGCAAGAGATGTACTTCGTGTCCACCCGCGGTCAGCTGCTCGGGCCCGACATCTATCGGGCGCATCCCAATGGAGACGCCGGATTCACGTCGGTCGACCTCGTCACCGAGCTCAACATATTTCACTCGTCCACGAGCCCCGTCGTTTCGGCGGACGGTCTCACGATCTATTTCGCTTCGACGCGTACCCTTGACGGTGGAAGCGAAACCAACGTCAACGTCTACGTCGCGACGCGCGCAGATCCGAATGGCGCGTTCGGCAACATGCGTCGCCTCGACGAGCTCTCGGTCGCGCACGATACGTTTCCAGATTTCATCTCGCGCGATATGTGCACGCTGTACTTTCATCGCGGCATCGCGAACGGCGGCTCCGGCACGACTTACGCGCTCTACTCGGCGACGAAAACCCCTTGATGTCGCTTCGACGCGATGTATCGCAGTTTGAGCACGCTCAAAGCACACGCTCGCCAACGTCACGCAACGTAGCGCGCGGATGTGGGCGATTACTCGTCGCGGTCGTCGGTCGGGTCTTCGCCGTCGAGGGTACTGGGGTCGCGCGCGCACGAGGTTGCGTCGGCGCATCGGTCGGCAGGCCGAGCTGCTAGAGAAGAGCGCGGGCGACGGCCCGGATCCTCGACCGCGCCGAGCACGCGCAGGCGCCCGTGACAAAGAGACGTATCGGAAACGTAGTGCTGTCTTTGAACGTCGACAGCAAGTCGCGCCCAGGAGTGACCACATCTTCATGCGCTTCGCGTCGGCCAGTGCGCGCGCCGTGAGGCGCAGTCTCATCGATGGGCGCGGAGCTCGGCCAGCGCTTCGGCGGCGTCGATCGTCTGGCCGGACTTCATATGCTCTGGTGAAGGGCTTCGTGCAGTTGTCGCCGCCCATCGTCGTCGAGCTCGTCGGAATCCACCGGCTGCAAATAAACGATCTCACCCTCTGGCAAGTCGGTGGGCTCGTCGAGCACGAGGCGACCCTTATGAACGTGAGCTTTGAGCGGCGTCATCGCGTTCAACTCTAGCCCGTATCGGGCCGGACGACCACGCGAGCTCCGCGAGCCAGTTGCGCACAAGGATTATTTCCCGGGATCATCGGCGACATGACCCGGCCACGCGCACGAGTACCGCGAGCCTAAACGCTACCGGATCGAGAACTCGCCCTCGCCGCAACGCTGCTCGACCGATTCGGCCATGAGATCGCGGATCATCTCGCCGGTGATGTCAGGAGAATTGCGACGGTTCCCATTTTCGCGGGCTCTCCGCTCGGGCAGGCGCTCGCCAGCGGTCACGTGACGGCGGCGACGTCGCGCGATCCGGTGATGCTGGTCGCAAGGGAGCGGCGCGGGTGAGCGCGTTCTGTTGCGGTGGTCGATGACGAGGAGGACGCCGCATTGGCGGTTGCTCGATTACTGAACGACTTCGACCGGGCCGACTTGCGCGGCTTCCAGGAGAGAAGGCCGTGGAAAGGGGACGCGTCGTTCAAGCATGCGCGCGGACGTTTACCGATCGCCACTTATGCGCGTTTCGTGACCCCCCGATTCGAAGCGCGGACTATTTTGGAACATCGCTTCGAGCGTGGGAGCCAGCGAAGACGGCGTGAGCGACTCAGATCCGCTGTCTTGTCTCTAACAAAGCGAGATCGCGCATCGTCTCAAGTACTGCAGCCTCGTTCCGTCGACGAGGCACGATCGGTAACTCGTTTTCGTCCAATTTTCTTGGAGCAGGTCACGCCCAGCAAGTGTCATCACCGAATCACCCTCGTCTTCGGGCTGAAGCTCGGATGCGGGCCGACGATGCCGTCGTGATGCACCGTGCACTCGAGCCCGAGCTCCGGACCGCTTCGAGGGTCTTTGTTCTCGGCGATGACCACGCACGCGTCGAGGCCGAGGCGACGGTGGAGCGAATTCGGCTCGAGCACGACATCGAGATAGAACCAAAGCCGACTTCCGGTGCCCCAGAGCTGCCCGGCGTCGTGAATGTGCGCGCCGTCCCGAAGGACCTCGTCGCGCAGCGTGCGCAGGTGCTCGCAGATTTCTAACTCGGCGTAGAGCGCGTCGGCCGCGCTTTGGTTTCCGCGGGTGCGCAGTCCCCGCGCGACTTCGTTCCGCGCGCGCATCTGGTCAGCGTCATCGGGAAGACGCGTCTTTACGAGATCGTCGAGGAGCTGTCGTTGAAGGTCGTACGCCGCGTCGGCCTTTCCAGCGCCACCGCGGGCGAGCGCCAGGTTTTGCTTGCACCGGACGAGCGCAGAATCTCCGCGGGGAAGGAGGGGCGCGAGCCCACGGACGGTGGCCTCGTAGAAGGGGAGAGCGAGCTTATAGACGTCCGTGTGTTCGAATAGCGGCGTCAACCGCGCGAGCTGCTGCGCGACGTTCTGCACCGACGCCCCTCCATCGCGCGCCGCTTCCTTGAGCGCCCGCCGCAAGAGCGTTGTGGCCTCGTCGAAGGCATGGGCGTTCGCCCGGTCGAGCATGAGCGTCAGCGTGTCTTGTGCAGCCATGGCTCATCGTCCCACGACACGGCGCCAATCACACAACCTTCAAACGCACTCTCGACTCAATAAATTCATCGGCACGTGGGTCTCAAAATCGTTGTCAGGCTCCGCTACGTGTCGTCGCGACGCGGAGATCAACTTTTCAGGTACTGCGGCCATGACACGCTCAGGGTCGGCGTCCGAGAATCCCAACCGCCGGTCTGACGGAGGTGAGAAGGAAGGGACGTGACACCTGAAAAGTGGGCCATGAATTCCTCACTGGTTGAGTTAAAACCAAGGAGACAGAGATGCGGAAGAGCAAGTTTTCCGAGCAGCAGATCATCGGATTTTTGAAAGAGCACGAGGCGGGCAAGTCCGCGAAGGAGATCGCGCGCGCGAACGGCTTCGTTGAGCACACGTTCTATCGCTGGAAAGCGAAGTACGGCGGAATGGACGTTCCGCGGGCGCAGGACAAGAAGCGGCTCGAGGACGAGAACCGGCGGCTGAAACAAATCGTCGCCGATCTAAGCTTAGACAATCAGGCGCTGAAGTATGCGCTGGGAAAAAAGTGGTGACGATCTCGAAGAGGCGCGAGGTCGTCAGTGATTTCCGTGCAGCGTTTCGCATCAGCGAGCGTCGCGCGTGCAGCCTCGTGGGGCTCGGTCGCTCGACCTCTCAGTATCGTGCGCGCCGAAAGTCTTCCGACACGTCGCGCGCACGATTGCGCGAGCTCGCGAGTGAGAGACCGCGGTACGGATATCGCCGACTGCATCTTCTGCTGCGTCGCGAAGGTTGGTCCGACAATCGAAAACGCGTCTATCGAATCTACCGTCTCGAGAATTTGGCGGTGCGACGCCGCGGCCGAAAACAGCTGCGATCGCGTCTCCGCGTGCAACCGCCCGCACCGACGAAAATCAATCAACGATTGTCAATGGACTTCATGCTCGACAGTCTCTCGAACGGCCGACGCTTCCGAACCCTTAATGTCGTCGACGACTTCTCACGTGAGTCGCTCGTCATCGAAGTCGACCTCTCGCTTCCGGGGCTAAGGGTTGCACGCGTGCTCGATCGGCTCGCCGAAACACGTGGCCTGCCGGAGATGATCACGGTCGACAATGGCCCCGAATTTACGAGTTGCGCGCTCGACGCTTGGGCGTGTGCACGCGGCGTGAAACTTCACTTCTCGAGACCCGGGAAGCCTGTCGACAATGCTTACGTCGAGAGCTTCAACGGCCGCGTCCGCGACGAATGCCTTAATACTCACTGGTTTACGACGCTGCTCGACGCGCGGATTACGATCGAGAATTGGAGATGCGATTACAATACCGTGCGGCCACACAGTGCGCTCGGCGGACTCTCTCCAGAGGAATTTAGGAAAGGAGTAAATCGACCGACAGGTCTTGCGCACGCGAAGAAGATCGAGGAGAAATCAAATTTGTCAGAATCCGTGGCCTAGCTTTGGGTGTCACGTCCAGTGACGCTGGTCGTGGGCTGCGCCGTCAATGCGAGCGAGCTTCAGCGAGCCGTGCCAAGCGCTCTAGCTCTCCTGGAGCGCGATCATGAGCGAGCGCCGCCTGGAAGAAGGAGAACGGGGCCATGACTCCACCCGTGTGATAGGCGTGCTTGAACAGAGTCCCTGCAGAGGTCTTTTCGAGGGTATGCGTCATCGTCGTTTTGACTAGAGGTCCAAGCTTCCACACCACATCGAAGCTCTTCAAAGGAACGACGTTTTCCAGGTGAAAGGGGACGTCTTGAGAGATCCCGACGCTAACGGTAATGGCGCCCCCAATGCCAGACTCGAACGGGCCGTCGAGTTGCGCCGCGTCGAGCCCTCCATGCCATGCCGGCCAACCGGCGACATTGACATAGACGGCCCACACATCCTCGATAGACGCGTGCGTGGTTCGTTCCTCTTCAAAGTCATACATGGACTTTTCCTCTCATTGAGCTCTGCAGCCTATCGGGCGAGTGAGTGAGCGAGCAACTCGCGAGAACCCCTGAGGCCACCGCGAGGCTCCTCTCGCGAGATTTCGGCCAAAACTGCAACACACGTCTGTTATCTGGCAACAGACTGTCTGTGACGTTCCTGGATTCGTAACCGCTCGCACGGAAGCGGAATGCGCGCTTATCGCACGCCACCCGGCAGCACTCTCGGCTCGTCCGCTTGAGCGATGAGAACCGCGCATAAGCGGCGATCCGTCACCTGCGCGTCCGGTTCTCCCGCGCCGAACCCCCTTTTTTCAGTACCGACAACAAAACTCTCGCTGCGAGCTTCGATGATGGGACTATCGTGTTCACGGACTGAGCGTCGAATGAATCCAACATTTCAGATGGCCTGCCCCGCATGCCACAACGTGATGTGGGTGACTGCGGGTGAGACCGAGCGCTGCTATAACTGCAACGCGCAGATCGCAACCGCGGTCGCGCAAGCATCGACGG
>JBDTFL010000696.1:0-9338 GCA_039937955.1 Polyangiaceae bacterium
AGCAGCATCAACTTACTCAGGGAGCGACCATGAACCTTATTCGACACAAATCATTGATCACGTTGTTGGGCCTCACGACGGCGGCCATGCTCGGCGGCTTCGCAGGCTGCAGCAGCAGCAGCGGAGACGACAGTAGCAACCCAGCCGACGGCGGACCGGGCGACGACGGATCGACTGGAGACGGATCACCGCAGGGCGACGGCAGCACCCCCACGGATGGCGGAACCGACAGTGGACCCACCGCGCAAAGCACCGGTTACGTGACGTTCTCGCAAAGCAACGTCAGCGTTACGTACAGCGACAACGCGATCGCCGGATTCTACGTGCTCCCCGCAGGCTACGACGCGGACTGCGCAGGCTACGGCACGATCACAGCTCCGACCGCGGCATCTACGAGCTGCACGATCAAAGTCTGCACGAACCCCATCAGCCCCACCGACGGCGGCACCACGCCGACCGACGCTGGAGCGGTCACGGCACCGAACACCGGCAACATCACATTGCTCAGCACGCTGGATACGGCTGGTGTCGTCATCACCGCGGGCAACGACGGCACGTACACGCCGGCGACTGGAATCACCCAGTGGTGGACCGCTGGTGACACCGCAATCGAGGTAAAATCAGCTGGATCCTCAACGAGCATCCCGGCATTCGACAACACTGGGCTCATCGGTCCGGGAGATCCGACCGCGCCGACCATCGGCGGAACCAACGTCGCATTGACCGGCTCGCCGGCATTCGATCGCGGAACGGATCTGGCCGTCACGTACTCGGGCGGCACTGCGAGCACGAAGGTTTACCTCTCGCTCACGACGACGAGCACCGCGCAGAAGAGCCTACTCAGCTGCAGCTTCGACGCGGCGAATGGCGAACAGACCGTGAAATCGGCGGACCTCGAGATGCTGCAACAAGCCGGTCAGACGGGCATCACGGGTGCGTATACGTTGCAGGGACGAACCTCCAAGGCGACCACGGCGGGTGACTTCAACTTCAACGTTGTCTTGAACTCGAACGCGCACGCCGGAACGTTCACCAATACGAACTGACGCGTAGGTCACGCACGCTGATGCTGGCTGACTGATTGGACCGGTCGTGGTTTGCTTCACTCGGTGAAGCTCGTCACGATCGGTTTCAGTCATTTTTGCGAGAAGGCGCGTTGGGCTCTCGATCGATCGGGCTTGCCGTACACCGAGGAGTCACACGCACCGTTAGCGCATATTTTGGCTGTAGTTCGAGCCGGTGGAAAACGCACTGTGCCGGTACTGGTGACCGACGACGGCGTGTTCGACGACTCCACCGACATTTTGAAATACGTCGACCCGTTCGTTCCGGAAGAAGCGCGGCTGTATCCGGAAGATGCAACCGCACGACGTGAGATCGAAGAGCTCGAAGAGCTTTTCGACAAGAAGCTCGGACCGCGCGCGCGTCGTTGGGCATATTCGTGGCTCGTCTACGAGCGTTCGATCGCCGCGCCGATGTTCGAGGCGTCGATGACCGCACGTGAAAAAAAGATCGCGCCCATGCTCGTCACGTTGGGGCTTGCTGCGGTCAAACGCGCGCTGAAGATCACGCCGGCGCTGCGCGATTCGGAATTCGCGAAGATCCTCGACCTCTACAAATCGCTCGATGAGAAATTGTCGCGCGGGAAATTTTTGATCGGTGACAAATTCTCTGCGGCCGATCTCACGTTGGCGGCTCTGTCCGCGCCGCTGCTCTTGCCGCCCGAAAATCCGTGGATGCCGAGCCTCGCCGACGCACCCACAAAGATGCAAAAGCAGATTGCCGATTTACGTGCGACCAAAGCCGGCGCGCATGCGCTCGCGATGTACCGCGACGAGCGAAGTCGTCGTTTTCAGCCCAGAATAAGCTGATATTGCGTGCGTTATGCACGTAATGCGTCAACCGATATGCGCGTAGAATTTCGCGAGCGCGCGCACCATCATGTCCGGATCTTTCGTGCCGGCCATTTCGCGAATGGAATGCATGCTGAGCATCGGGTTGCCGACGTCGACGGTCGGAATTCCGAGCAACGTGGACGTGATGGGGCCGATGGTCGTGCCGCATGGCAAGTCGGTGCGATGCGCGTAGTGTTGAACCGGCACCTCCGCTTTTTTGCAGAGCTCTTCGAACAACGTGCGGGTCACGGCGCTCGTGGCGTAGCGCTGCTGCGCATTCACTTTGATCACCGGGCCGCCATTGAGCACCGGCCGATGCCGCGCTTCGTGGCGTTCTGAATAATTCGGATGAACCGCGTGCGCCATGTCGGCCGACACGCAGATCGATCCGGCGAGCGCACGATGAAATTCGTCGCGTGATTTTCCCGTCCCCGTTGCGATGCGCTCCAAAATACGCGGCAAGAACGACGACGACGCGCCCGTGAATGATTCGCTGCCGACCTCTTCATGATCGAACAGCGCCGCGAGCGGAACCACCGGAAGATCTTCCGCGCCGTCTTTTGCGGCAATGAGCGCATGCACCGCAGCGTGCGACATCGCGAGATTGTCCAAACGCGCCGAGAAGAGAAACTCCCTGTTTTTACCGGCGATCGTGGCAGGATTGATGTCGAACAACATCAAGTCGAGCTGCGCGATTTCTTCACGCGAAACGCCAACGGCATGCGCCGCGATCGTGGCGAGATCGTCGCCTTCACCTCCGAGACCGATGACCGGCGGCAAGTGATCCTGCTTGTTCAAGTACAAACCTTTTTCCACGACGTCGCGGTCGAGATGAATGGCGAGCTGCGGAATGCGGAGCAGCGGCTTGTCGATTTTCAAAAGTCGCGTGCTCAGTTTTCCATCAGCCTCGCGAACGAGCACGCGACCGGCGAGTGACAAGTCGCGATCGAGCCACGAGTTGATGAGCGCGCCTCCGTAAACTTCGACGCCAAGCTGCGCGTAACCCTCTTTCGTGTACTCGGGTTTTGGCTTGAGGCGAAGATTGGGACTGTCGGTGTGCGCGCCGACGATCCGAAATCCCTCTATTTTTGCGGCGTTCGGGACGATGAACGCGAGCAGCGCGCTTTCAGCGTGCGCGACGAAATACTTTCCGGGCGAAATTTTTTCCCAGGAGTCGCGTTCGTTCAGCGGCGAAAATCCCGCGGCCGTCAAACGCGCGCTCGCGTTCGCAACGGCATGGTACGGCGTCGGTGAATCACGCAGGAAAACGAGCAGGTCGTCGATCGCGGACATGGGCCGCTACGTTACCGCATCCTTCTCACTGATTTGCGGGGGTCAACCGGCGCCGAGCCACGCCGCGCCAGCGCATTTTCCAGAGAATGTCAGGACCGCCCCCGAAATCGAACGCAGGTCGCTTGACGCCGGCCCTTTCCCGAGGATATTTCGCACACGAAACATCGGTGTACAAAGGGCGTACCCAAACACGCCGAATACGCGCAAAATCCGCGCAAATAGAGGACTCAGATGGCAAACGATCTTCGTTTTGACGGCAAAGTCGTAATCGTCACGGGCGCTGGAAACGGCCTTGGTCGCTCGCACGCGCTCCTCTTCGGAAGCCGCGGCGCCAAAGTCATCGTCAACGATTTGGGCGGCGGGCACACGGGCGGCGGCAAGAGCTCGGCAGCCGCAGACAAAGTCGTCGAAGAGATCAAAGCGGCCGGCGGTGAGGCCGTTGCCAACTACGACTCGGTCGAAGACGGCGACAAGATCGTCCAGAGCGCGCTCGACAACTTCAAGCGGATTGATGTGGTGATCAACAACGCCGGCATCTTGCGCGACGTCAGCTTTCCGAAGATGACCCAAGAAGATTGGGACCTCATCTATCGCGTGCACGTGCTCGGCGCGTTCAAGGTCACGCACGCCGCGTGGCCGCACCTGCGCGATCAAGGTTACGGGCGCGTGATCTTCACCGCGTCGGCCGCGGGAATTTACGGCAACTTCGGACAGACCAACTACGCGATGGCGAAGCTCGGCGTGGTCGGCATGGCGCAGACGCTCGCGCTCGAGGGCGTGAAGAAAAATATTCGCGTGAATGCAATCGCGCCGATCGCCGGAAGCCGCATGACCGAGACGGTGCTTCCGAAAGAGATTTTGGAGTCGCTCAAACCGGAATTGGTCACGCCGCTCGTTGCGTATCTCGCGCACGAGTCGTGTGAGGAAACTGGATCGCTCTTTGAAGTTGGCGGCGGATTTTTCGCGAAGCTCCGTTGGGAACGCGCCGAAGGAAAAACATTTCGCCTCGGTCGCGCCGTGTCACCGGAGGCCGTAAAATCAGCCTTTTCGGAGATCACGAGCTTCGAAAAATCCACGCACCCGGCGAACATCACCGCGTCGATGGCGCCGATCATGGCGAACGTTCAAGCGGGGCCGAGCAAAGGCGGCAACGAATTCATCGATGTGGATCTGGCGCTCGGTTACGAGATGCCCGAGCAGACGAGCAAATACGACGAGCGTGATTTGGCGATCTACGCGCTCGGAGTCGGCGCTGCGCACGACCCGCTCGACAAGGGTGAGCTTCGTTACGTCTACGAAATGAACAGCGACGGCTTTCAAGCGCTCCCGAGCTTCGGCGTCATTCCTGCGCTCAACGTCATTTTCAAAATGGCGAAAGAGGGCAAGCAAGCGCCAGGCATGAATTACGGGTTCGATCGCATTTTGCACGGCGAGCAGTACATGGAATTGAAGCGCCCGCTGCCGCCGCACGCGACGCTCACGCACAAGGCGAAGATCAAAAATATCTACGACAAAGGTCGTCACGCAATCGTCGTCACCGAGATCGTGAGCTCCGATGAAACGGGCGAGCCGCTCATCGTGAATGAAGTCTCGACGTTGGTGCGCGGCGCCGGTGGTTGGGGCGGAGATCGCGGACCGTCGGCCGATGTGAACGTGCCGCCGGAGCGCGCGCCGGATGCAAGCGTCACCGAAAAAATCGGCGACAACCAAGCGCTCCTTTATCGCTTGAGCGGCGACTGGAATCCGCTGCACGTCGATCCCAGCTTTGCGACAGCGTTCGGTTTCCAGAAACCGATTTTGCATGGGCTCTGCACGTTCGGTTATGCGGCGCGCGCCGTTTTGAAGAACTTCTCGAAGGGCGATGGCCGCTTTTTCAAGGCGATCCGCGTTCGCTTCTCGGAAAGTGTTTTCCCCGGCGAGACGCTCGTCACCGAAATGTGGAAAGAGAACGACGAGAAAATCATCTTCCGCTGCAAGGTCAAAGAGCGCGACAAGGTCGTCATCTCCAATGCGTCGGTCGAGCTCTACAAAGAGATTCCCGTCGCGAAGCCGAAACCGAAAGCTGCAGCACCCGCCGCAACTGCAACTGCAGCTAGCGCAGAGCCGAACAGCGCCGATATTTTTGGCGGCATCACGAAGTTCGTCGCGAAGAATCCGGATCTCGCTGCAAAAATTCAGACGAGCTACTTGTTCAAATTGAGCGCGCCCGAGAGCAACTGGGTCGTCGATTTGAAAACCGGAAAAGGATCCGTGCAGCAAGGCGGAGACAAAGGTGACTGCATTCTCGAGCTCACCGATTCGGATTTTCTCGCGATGTGCACCGGCAAGGCCGATCCGCAAAAGCTCTATTTCGGGGGCAAATTGCGCATCAGCGGCAACGTCATGGCGTCGCAGCGTTTGGACTTCTTGAAGAAGGTCGACCCGAACGACGTCATGGAAGCGATGAAAGCGCGAGGCGCGAGCACCGGAACCAACGTGCCACCCGGCCCAGACGTCGAGGTCGATGCGAAGTCGCTCGAGCCGAAAGCCGACGACGTTTTCGCGGCGATTGCCGATCACATCGCGCGCAACGCAGACCTCGCTGCCAAAGTTCAAAACGTTTTCCAGTTCCGTTTGAAGAATCCGGACAGCGTTTGGACGGTGGATTTGAAAAACGGAAAAGGCTCGGTCGCTGAAGGTGAAACGACACCGGCAGATTGCACGCTCGATCTCGAGAATTCGGATTTCCTCGATATGACGAGCGGCAAAGCAGATGCGCAAAAGCTTTATTTTGGCGGGAAATTGAAGATTTCTGGAAACGTGATGGCGTCGCAGAAGCTCACGTTCTTGAAATCGATGGATCCGGAAGCGGCGAAAGCGGCAGTCGCGAAACATCGCGCCCTCTCGAGCCAGAGTGGTGGCGGAGCCAAAGCTGCAACACCTGTCGCAACGAAGAAGATCAACGCGCCGGCGGTTTTCGAAAAATTGGCAGAGCGCATTTCGAAGAACGCGGCGCTCGTCAAAGAGGTGGGTGCCGTGATCGGATTCAAGATCACCGACCCGGAGTCATCGTTCTCGGTCGATCTGAAAAATGGATCTGGCGCCGTCAAAAAAGAAGCGGCGAAAGATGCAGCTGCCATCATCACGATCTCCGACGAAGATCTCGGCGCGCTGACACGCGGCGCAGAATCGGCGCAGTCGCTCTATCAGCGCGGAAAATTGCGACTCGACGGCGACGCACATGTTGCCGCGCGTCTCGGATTTCTCAAAGACCTCGGATAGGCTTATTTTCTAGGGGATCACGAGCACGATCAGACCGGGCGCGCCGGATTGCGCGGCCGCGATCGATGTTTGGCCGACGCCACCAATTCCCGCCGAAAATCCGTAATACGCGGCGGCTTCTGCGTTCGTCGCCGCGGCAGATCCGCTCCCGGCAACGAGTGTCGCTGTGCTCGGATATCCGCTGCCACCGCCGCCACCGCCCCCCGAGGCGCTGTCAGAGAACGCTGCATCGCCGCCACCGCCGCCGCCGTAATGGCCGCCGCCACCGCCACCGCCCCCGAAGAATGAGAATCCGGAGCCGCCGGTGCCGCCGCCCGGAGCTCCTCCCGCCAAACCACCACTCGGCGCGCCGCTGCCGCCCGAGCCGAGCAGGCCCACGGCGCCTGCCGTTTCACCGAAACCGGTGCCGAGCGCCACGCCTCCGCCGCCGCCGGCAGATGCGGTGCCGCCGCCTCCACCGCCGCTTCCACTTTTTCCGCTCGTTCCGCCACCGGCGCCTCCGCTGTAGCCTTTGCCGTTTGACGTCGCGGCCGACCCGCCTCCGCCTCCGCCAGCTACGAGCAACGATGCGCTCGTCGATTGAATATCGGAAAATCCACCGCCGCCTGCGCCGACCTGCGAGGCGCTGCTCACGAAGCCGCTGCCGCCGCTTCCAATGCGCAGAGCGAGCACGTCATTGGTTGCGACCGTGAGCGTGGCGATCGCGAGGCCGCCTCCGCCTCCGCTTCCACCGCCGTTCGATCCGGATTTGGCTGCGCCGCCGCCACCGGCGCCCCACGCGAAAGCGCGGAGCGTTGAAACACCAGGAGGAACGGTGACTGATGGTGATCCTGCGGTGCTCTTGGTTACCCAGGCTCCTGCCGCGACGAGCGTGGTCGTGCAGCTCGCTACGATTCCGCTCGTGGCCGCGGCCGTGAACGTGATCGTGAATCCGCCGACCGGCGGCGCAGTGATGGGAATGTTGACGGCGTCCGCGCCTGTCGTGACCGGAGTAATCACGTTTGCGGGGAGACCCGTTGCGCTGCCCGTGATGCTGACGCCGCCGGAAAATCCGACTCGTTCCAACGTAAGGGACGCCGTTCCCGACGACGCCGGCGGAAGATGTACGAGTGGGGGACAGGTCAGATGCAGATCGACCGTGCCGCCGTCGAAGACCACCGGACCCGCGTCGTTACCAGGCGATGCGTCGAGCGCGTCGCCTGGCGCGCCCGAATCACAGGCGTTTCCAGTGCACGACGAGGTGCCGGAGAGCGAGCCGAAATCCAAACAGCCGACAGTCGCAATCGGCATCAGCGCGACGACGACTCGAAGAATGCATCTCACCTCCTGAGAATAGCGGATTTGGCGGTGGGTGAGGGGAGCGGCATCCTTTGGAGGTTGCCATCGAAGGCGACACCGCTAGTCTCCGTTGCAACCGTCGGCGCGAGGAAAAAGGCGATGAAAATCGAGGCTGTTGCCGTAACCGTCGCCGCGCTCTCCGTTTCGATTGCGCTCGGCAATTTGAGTGGATGCTCTTCCGGCAATGCCGCGGCGCCGACCTTCACGTCGAGCGCGGGCGGTCCGGTCATCGCAAACGTCACGTTCCACAAAGACGTCGAGCCCATCCTCCAAAAAAATTGCCAGAAGTGCCATGTCAGCGGCGGAATCGCACCGTTCGCGCTCATGACGTACGACGATGCAAAACAGACGGCGAGCGAGATGGCCACGCAGACCGCCCAAAAAACGATGCCACCGTGGGGCGCGTTTTCGTCCTCGACCTGTACGCCAACGCACGGCTTTCAAGAGGACCTGCGTCTGTCCGATCAAGACATTCAGACGATCGCAGATTGGGATTCTGCCGGCGCTCCAGAAGGTGACCCGAAAGACGCGCCGCCAGCCATCGCGATTTCGACGAACGTCGGTTTGTCGGGCGCCGTTCAAGCATTCAAGCCAGCCGCGCCATATAAGCTCACGGCGTCGAGCGATCAGTTTCGCTGTTACGTGCTCGACCCGAAGCTGACCAGCACGCAGTACATGAACGGCGCGTTCGTGATCCCGGGCAATACGCAAATCGTGCATCATGCATTGATTTTTGCGGATCCGAATCAGGAGAGCCTCGCGCTCATCACCGACAAGACGAACAACTCGTACGACTGCTTCGGCGGTCCCGGAACGTCGGCGCCCAGCTTGGTTTCCGCGTGGGCGCCGGGCATGCAGCCGCAAGAATTTCCTTCGAACGTCGGCATGGCCATTCAAAAGGGCACGCTGTTCGTGATGCAGGTGCACTACCACCCGCACTCCACGGTCACGAGCGACACGGACGTCACCACGTTTCAAATTCGTTATCTCGACAAAGCGCCTGCCTACAATTTGCTGACGCAGCTCATTGGAAATTTCGACGGACCGATCAGCAGCGGTCCCGGCGATGGCTTGATGCCCGGCCCCGACGACCCTCCGAGCGGCCCGGCGTTTTTGATTCCCGCCGGCGTGAGCGGTCACACCGAGGAGATGCAGCTCACCATCCCGACCACCATCAGCGGCGTCGCGCTTCCCGATCTTTATCTTTACGGAGTTGCGTCACACGAGCACTACGTTGGCACGCAGCAGGCGATCAGCATCTCGCACACACCCGGATTTCTATCCGCGACCCCCGGTGCGCCGTCCGAAGAATGCCTGCTCAACGTTCCGGCCTGGAACTTCAATTGGCAGCGTTTTTACGCTTATCAATACGATGGCGTCATCGAGCACCTGCCGCGCGTCGGGCCGGGAGACAAGCTCCACATCAAGTGCACCTACGACAATACGATGCAAAATCCTCTGCTCGCCGAGTCGCTTGGCGAGCGCCAAATGAACGCGCCCGTGGATGTAAAGCTAGGTGAAACCACTCTGGACGAAATGTGTCTCGGCGGC
>JBDTFL010000697.1:0-5982 GCA_039937955.1 Polyangiaceae bacterium
CCCAATGCAGACCTTCCACCAAAACGACGAGCGGCTGTTCCATCGCGATCGCCGCGAGAAGCATGCGCAGACCCGTCGTGATCATTTTGCGCAAGTAGTGCGGATCGTCGTCGTCGCCAGCACCGAGCGGCTTGTTGGTCGCGAGCTCGGCCATGCGCGCGAGCATGGGATGCGTGGAATCTCCTTGCGCCGACCCACCTCCCGCGCGCGCGAGCAATGTCACCACGTCTTCGAACGGCTCTTCGCCGGTCAGACCAAGCGCGTCGCGCAGGAGCTCGGCAACCGCATTGAATGGAACCTCCATTTTTACGGGAGAACACTCGACTCGGACGACGCGCGTATTCGGCGGAAGCTCGGCGAGAAACGTCGCGGCGAGCGCTGTTTTTCCGATGCCCATCTCTCCGACGACCGCTCGACACGTGACCGCGCCACCGCTGCCACCACCGACGACTGCTTGGTGATACGCGGAATGAAGATCTGCCTTTTCGATGTCGCGACCGACGAGATCGCTCGAGAGATTGAGCATCTCCGCGAGGCGCTCTTCGCGAGAGAGAGAGCGCTCGAGCGCATAGATACGCATCGTCGCGGGAATGTTGTCGATGCCTCCAGCAGACTCCAGCTTCAGCGTCGGTGCATCACCCCAACGAAATTCACGACGCACCAAACGATAAACACCACCCGCGACCCACGTGCGATGCAGCGGCGTCGCTTGCCAGATCACCTCGGCGAGGTATGCGACCGGATCATGCAACCGATAGCGAATCAAATTTCCTTGCGGGTCGCGTGTGCCCGACGCAATTCCGCGCACGATGCCGATCGACGCGCCGATCGCGAGCGGCAAATCGTCGTTCATGCCTTCGAGCGCTTCGTGCGTATCCAGCGCTAAATAAGCCGCGTCTGCTGCTGCATGGGTCGGATTGGTCGTGAGTCCGGCGACCGAATGCGCTTCGGTGTCGCTCATCCAAATCCAAAGTCGCATGCCGCGCTTGTAGGCAATGTCGCCGAGCATCGTGCGCATGCGCTCGATCGCGCGTTCACCGAGCGCACGATCTTTTGCGATGAGCTCGTCGACGCCGTGCAGATGCAACGTGACAACCGCCACGTGACGAACCTCGCGCGGACCGACGGCCGGTGACGATCGACGCGACGGCGGCGGCTCGGTTTGTTTGACGCCCGCTGCAACGGACGACGGATTTTCGATCTCCGAAGCAGAGTCGATCACGCTCTTCGCGAAAGGCGCTGCGGCTTGCGTGCGGTTCGACGCACCCTCGACCTCGGATGCCATGACGGACGCTGGTGCGAGCTCGGGAGCCGACGCATTCGACGGCGCTTCGGGTCGATTCGATCCAGGCCGCGTATTTTCGCGCGTCACGAGCTGGGTGAGCGTCGCCTCGAGCGTCGCTGCGTCGACGAGCTCTTGCTTCACCAAAAGCGCGCGCGAAACTGCGCTCGCCAATTCTCGGCCGGTTGCGTATCGGTCTTCTTTTCTCGGCTCGAGCGCCTTCATGACGATCGACTCGAGCTCGTGCGGGAGCTCGCGGTACGTCGTCGGTGGCTCCACGTAACCGGAGCGCACGATGTCCAAAAGCGCTTCGCCGCCGAGCCCGCCGTGAATGGGTCGGCCGGTGAGCACCTCCCACAAGATCACACCGAGCGCATACAAATCGCTTCGGCGATCGACCTTCTCGCCGCGCGCCTGCTCGGGCGACATGTAACCGAACTTCCCTTTGAGGACGCCTTGCTCCTCGACGAACATTTTTGCGCTGGCGATGCCGAAGTCGGCGATTTTCACGCCCCCCTCGAAGCTCAATAAAATATTTTGTGGGGACACGTCGCGGTGCACGATTTCGAGTGGAGCGCCGCCTTCGTCTTTCTTGTCGTGTGCGTAATTCAGCCCTTTTGCCGCTTCGCCGATGATCCAAGCGCCGACCCACGGCGGAATGCGCGTGCCCTTCGCTTTCGCCGAGCTCATCAACATTCCGAGGTCGGGACCCTCGACGAATTCCATGGCGAGCAGCTGACCTTCGTCACCGCCGTCGAAAAATTCGTAGACTTGAACGATGTTCGGATGATTAAGACGCGTTGCAAGCTGCGCCTCTTCGACGAACATTGTACGGAACCGCCGCGACGTCCCGTGCGTAGGCAATATCCGCTTGACGACCAACAGCTTGAACGTGCCCTCAGCTCCCCGCTTCTTCGCGAGAAAGACCTCCGCCATTCCGCCGGCGCCGAGACGACGCACGATCTCGAACTGTGCGAGTGTGTTCGGGGCAGGTTGGAGTGATGTTTTTGCCATGCTGGAGCCGCGCCTCTTGCGGTGCTCCCCCCAGAGCAGTGTAATCCGAGAACGCCGCCAATGTTGAACGGGGATCGACCGCAGCCAATCGCGAAAGGGACGCTCGACCAGCGCCCTGCTGCGCATCTTCTCATTTATGCGCGTGAGCGTCGTCTTCGCGGAACGATGGAATTTGGCGCAGATGTGAAGAAGACCACCATCGTCTTCATCGACGGCTTCGTCGCGAAGGTCTCCGTTACCAACAAAATTCAGCCAAACGACGAGCAATCGGCGATCGCGATTCGCGCGCTATTTTCCCTGCCCGGAACGACTCCGTTTGCTTATTACGACAAATACGACGCCCTTCCGGACTGCACGATGCGCTCGCAAGATCCGCTCGGGTTCGTGTGGCCACCCATCCGTGATCAGCTGGCCGACGCGCAGATCGCCACGATTGTCGACCGCGCCGCACAAACGCCGCTGCTCATTCCGCCCACCGTCGACACGAATTGTTTCGGATTCGCCGCCGACGAAGAGAAGGTGATTGCTCGCATGCGGGACCGCGCAACGGCGCTCGCGGAGCTGACGAAGATTTCGCCGAAAGCGCGGCGGCTGGTTTATTTGCTGCTGGTTACGAAGCGCGTCGAGGCCGGCACCGCACGCGCTGCGATGGACAGCTTGAACGACGGTCGTCCGATTTCGCCCGCACCGCCCGTCACGTCGACCACTCCGGCGCCCGGTGAACGCCGCTCGATTTCACCCGTGAGCCAGCGATCTTCCAGCTTGCCGCCCGCGAGCGTCGGAGAAAATGCCCGAAAGCGAATTCGCGATCGGGCAGCGCTCATCGAAGCCGAGGATTATTTCACGATGCTCGGCGTGCCTCACGACGCGAGCGCAGACACTGTTCGAGCCGCGTTTTTTGCGCTCGCAAAGCAGTGGCATCCAGACCGACTGCCAGCGGCGTTGATCGACGTCAAAGAGCCCTGCGCGAAGGTATTTGCGCGCATGAGCGAGGCCTACCAAACGCTCGCGGATCCAGTGAAACGCAAGGCGTACGGCGATCGCCTCGGCGGTGCGAGCGCCAGCGCGGGCGAGCAAGAGACGATCGTTCGCGTCGTCGACGCCGCGCAGAGCTTTCAAAAAGCCGAGATTCTTTTCAAGCGCGGAGACGTCGCTGCGGCGGAGGCCTTGGTGCGCCACGCCAACGACGCAGACCCGAAGCAAGCGGAGTATCTCGCGCTGCTGGCGTGGATCGAAGCCACGAAGCCCGGTCACTCTTCGGATCAAGAAACGGTCGGCCAAATCGAGAAGCTCACACATGCCATCGAGCTGAACGAGAAATGCGAACGAGCCTATTTTTACCGAGCAATGCTCTACAAGCGCCTACACAACAGCTCCTTGGCGATGCGCGACTTCCGCGTCGTCGTCGAGCTCAATCCGCGCAGCGTTGACGCACAACGCGAGCTTCGCTTGTTCAACATGCGCGGCGGAAAAGTGGAGACGCAACCGCGCAAAGAATCACCGCGCCCGATGGGAAAAGATACGCCGAGCCAAGCCGGCCGGCCTGCCAAGAAAGAAGATTCCAAAGGCGCGGGGCTCTTCGGAAGCTTCTTCAGCAAGAAGAAATAATCGCGACTACTTGACGGGCATCGGCATGGGCGTCAGCGAGTCGCGCAAGGATTTGAGCGGTCGCTCGTTGGCCACCACGGACTCGAACATCTCGCGGAACTTCGCCGGCGTCGTCTTCGCGGCGGTCGCCAATTTTGCGAGAGCTGCCTCGTCTGCGAAGTCTTCTTTCTTCAAACGCAGCATGTAGCTGTGCGCGATTCGGTAGCGCGTCGAATCCACATCGACCATGCGCACGCGCATGCGTCCGGTTTGCGGGTCCATGATTTGCGCGAAGGGCATCGGCCGGAAGTGCCCATTTTGTAGGGTAACCAGCGCGTTGGTGCCGCCTTCGATGATGTAGCGCGCGGCGCAGTAACCGAGATCGCGCGTGTACTCCATGTCGAACGGAATGGGATCGGCGCAGCGCAATTCGTAGCCGATGTTTTTTGCGACGATGGTCGTCTTGACGCCGAGGCCCACCAATTTTTTTTCGACGGCGTGCTTGATGATGTCGCCGAAATTGATCTCGGCGATGCGAATATGACCGTGCTCGTCGCGCTCGACGTTCGCGAGCTCGGCCAGATCACTCTCCGGCAAAATCTCCACGAGACCTTCCGCCAGCACCGCGACGCCATCATTACGCCCATACGAAAGACGCTTTAAAATAGCACCTGTCAGCGTGTCGACGATGGTCGAGAGGCGCGCACCTTGGAACTCTTCGGGGATGAGCGAGAGCGTTGCACCCGCCGCTTTTCCGATGCCGAGCGCGAGATGGCCGGCTTTGCGGCCCATCGCGATCACGAAATACCAACGCCCGGTGGTGCGTGCGTCGACCATCAAATTTTGGACGATGCCGACGCCGATGTGACGCGCGGTTTGATAGCCGAACGTCGGAATTTCGTACGGAAGATCCAAATCGTTGTCGATCGTTTTGGGGACGTGGACGACCGCAAGATCGCCGCCCGAAGCCTCGGCGAGCTTGTAGGCGGAGAATGCAGTGTCGTCTCCGCCGATGGTGATGAGCTTACCAACGTCGAGTTTTTTCAGGGCTTCGTGCGTTTTGGCGAGGAGCTTCGGATCTTTGGTCGGATTCGCGCGCGCGATTCCGATCGTCGAGCCGCCGCGAAAATGGATGCGACTGGTGTCGGAAATCGTGAGCGGCGTAACGTGCGAGGTGTCGCCCTCGATGAGGTATTTGAAGCCCTCTTGAATGCCGAGCACCTCGTAGCCGGAGAGGCAGCTGCGGATGGTCGCCGCGCCGATGACGCTGTTGATCCCCGGTGCCGGTCCGCCGCCGACCAAGATCGCGATTTTCTTTTGTGCCATTTGGAGGATTATCCTACGCGAGAACGAAAATGGACGAATCGAAATTGCCCTATTTTAGGCCGCGAAACACCAGCTCTGGTGAGCGCGAGCATGTGTCGCTCTCGCTCGGCACGATGAACTTCGGAAGGCGAACGCCTTCGCCTGAAGCGCACGTGATGGTGCATCGCGCGCTCGAGCGCGGCGTGCTCTTGCTCGACACCGCGAACGTCTACGAGGGCGGCGCGTCCGAAAAAATTCTCGGTGCGGCCATCAAAGGACGACGCGAGGATTGCTTGGTCGCCTCCAAGGTCGGCTTGGATCGACCTGGTGGGCGCGTCGAAGGACTCTCACGCGAAGCAATCTTTCGCGCGTGTGACGGCAGCTTGTCGCGGCTCGGAATCGACAAAATCGATCTCTATTACTTGCATGCGCCCGATTACGGCACGTCGATCGAAGAAACCATGCACGCACTTTTCGAGCTGATTTACCGCGGAAAAATCATGCATTTCGGAGTCTCGAATTTTGCGTCGTGGCAAATCTTGGAAGCGTTTCGGGTGTGCGACGAGGCGCGCATGCAGCGGCCCATGGTCGCGCAGCAAATGTACAACTTGCTGATTCGTCAGCTCGACATCGAGTACTTCAAATTCACGAAGCATCATCGCATCCACACCACGACGTACAACGCGCTCGCTGGCGGATTGCTGGCACGCCCGCACGACATCGAAAAAATTCCTCACGGGTCGCGCTTCGACAAGAACGTCATGTACCAGCGTCGTTTCTGGTCGGAGCATTTC
>JBDTFL010000698.1:0-4137 GCA_039937955.1 Polyangiaceae bacterium
CGATTTCTGCTCGAGAAAAACCGAGGTATTCGAGCAGCGAGCGCGGTTTGTTACCGTCTGCCAAACGCGAATGCGCCTCGCCGCCCAGAATCCACGGCGCGAATGCGCTGTCGAGATCGAACACGCCGGGAAGCGCGGCTTCGACCTTCGCCATATCTTCGTCGGTCAAGCCTTTGAGCTTCAGCGTGCGTCGATTCACGTGCGGCGCGGCGAGCAGCGTGTTGGTGCCACTGACGTACGCGACGATCTCCTGTGACTCCGCGTTCGTGTAACCGAGACGCTTGAGCGCCGCGGGAACCGACTGATTGACGATCTTGAAGTAACCGCCACCCGCGAGCTTCTTGAATTTCACGAGCGCGAAATCCGGCTCGATTCCCGTGGTGTCGCAGTCCATCAAGAGACCGATGGTGCCGGTCGGTGCGAGCACCGTGGCCTGCGCGTTGCGATAACCGTGTTGCTCACCGAGCTTCACCGCGAGATCCCAATCTTCACAGGCCGCGCGATAGAGCGCCGACGTGGAAGAGGTCCGCGAACGCTCGTCGAGCACGCAAGCATCACGCGAGATCGCGTACGCCGCATCACGATGCATGCGCATGACGCGCAACATCGGCTCACGATTTTTGGCGTAGCCCGCGAACGGACCTTTCGTCTTCGCCATTTCTGCGCTGGTGCGGAACGCCTGACCGCACATAATCGCGGTGAGCGCAGCTGCAAGCGCACGACCTTGATCGCTGTCGTACGAGACGCCGAGCTGCATCAGCATCGAGCCGAGATTCGCGTAGCCCAAACCGAGCGGACGATAATCGTGGCTGTTTTTAGCGATATTCTTGGTCGGGTAGCTCGAGAGGTCGACCAAAATTTCCTGCGCGATGAAGAAGATGCGGCAGGCGTGGCGATACCCTTCGATGTCGAAGAGACCGTCCGAATCGGTTGCTTCGAGATTCAGGAACTTGGTGAGATTGACCGACGACAAATTGCACGCCGAGTCATCCAAGAACATGTACTCCGAGCACGGATTCGACGCGTTGATACGCGAGGTGTTCGGGCACGTGTGCCATTTGTTGATGGTCGTGTCGTATTGAACGCCCGGATCGGCGCACGCCCACGCGGCCTCCGCGAGCTGCAGCCAAACGTCTTTCGCGTCGAGCGTTTCGCAGACTTCGCCCGTGGTGCGCATGATCGTCTGCCACTTGCCACCGGCGAGCGCAGCCTTCATGAAGTCGTCGGTGACGCGCAGCGAGTTGTTGGAATTCTGCCCGCTAATGGTGTGGTAGGCCTCGCCGTTGAAGTCGCTCGAGAAGCCGGCCGCGATGAGCGCGTGCGCTTTTTTCTCTTCGCGCATCTTCCAGTTGATGAAGTCGAGGATCTCGGGGTGATCCATGTCGAGGCAAACCATCTTCGCCGCACGACGCGTGGTGCCACCTGATTTGGTCGAGCCCGCCGCGCGATCGAACACTTCCAAGAAGCTCATCAAGCCACTCGACGTGCCGCCGCCCGACAATTTTTCCTGACGCGCGCGAATGGCCGAGAAGTTCGTTCCGGTGCCCGATCCGTATTTGAAGAGACGCGCTTCGCTCTTCAAAAGGTCGTAAATTCCCATCAAATCGTCGCTGGCCGACTGAATGAAGCACGCCGAGCACTGCGGACGTCCGTACGCATTTTCGGTTTCGACGACTGGCGCCAGCGAGTCGGCTTTTGCGTCCATGTCCCACGCCCAGTTTCCGCCCGAGCCTTCGATTCCGTATTCGTGGAACAGGCCGCAGTTGAACCAAACCGGTGAGTTGAACGCGCCATACTGATTGACCAACAAGAAGGAGAGCTCGGCCTCGAACGTGTCGGCGTCGGCTGTCGTTGCGAAATAATTTTCGAAGCTCTCACCTGCGCGGCGAATGGTGCGCGCGATGCGGCGAACGACCTGGCGGACGCTGGTCTCGCCGAGGTGCTTGTCGCCGTTGAGGCCGGCCTTACGAAAATATTTGGAGATGACGATGTCGGTGGCGAGCTGGCTCCACGTTGCGGGAACCTCGGCGCCTTCCATTTTGAAGACGACCGATCCGTCGGGATTCGTGATGGCGCTGCCGCGACGTTCGTAAACGACGGCATCGAGCGGGTCGGTTCCGACGCTGGTGCATCGACGCGCCACAGCGACGCCGACTCCAGTGGTGCTCGGTACATGCGCTTCACGCGACTTGGTTGCGACATGTTCCTTCGCGGTGGCCGCACTCGAGCCGCTGGTTGCCCGGGCGCCCTTCGACGAGTGTTTCTGGACGCCTGCGCGTAGCTCGGTTCGGGATTTCGCTTTCGCGCTTTCCGCAGTCGCTTTTGCCATCGCCTTTTCCCCCAACTTACGCACTCCGAACTCCGATGCTTGCGCCATGATGCTCCCTCCGTTTTGCTTGCTGCTGCGATTCCGACGATCGATTGAATTTTGACAAAAACTAGACGTCCGCGCAGTTCAACCGCCTCACTCGCGGTTGACTCAACGCGTCATCCCTGACGGTCTGTTCAGTCTCGGCCCCTGTCCAGCTACTGTTCAACTACTGAAAAATTGGGCTTCAGAACAGCCAACGAGATGGCAGCTACGACTCGTGCGTCTCACCCCGCACGATGCAGCGGAGGAGAGTCATAACCCCAACATGTGGTGGCTGTCCACGAAATCGACACGATTTATTGTGCGTACAAGGTAGTCACAGCTCGTCCACAGCTTCTCCAAGCTCGCCCAGTTTGAGCAAGACGACACGCAAGTCTGCGAGATAAAACGGACGTGCAGCGCTGAACACAGGAGCCCCCCAAGAGATCAACGGGTTGTTCAGCGGTCGTCCACAGGTTATCGCCACGCATATAGTTGACTTTGTCAACCATATCGCCGACATCTCGCCGTGAGGTCACATGGCTCGAGCCCTCTCGCGCGCGCCGAGCAGCGTCGATCGCGTGCGTCGCTTCAATCGATTTTATACGCGGCTGATCGGTGTGCTCGATGAGGGGCATTTGCAAAGCGCCTACTCGCTCGCCGATGTACGTGTGCTCTACGAGCTCGCGCATCGATCCGGTGCAACAGCGAGCGAGATTGGTGGCGAGCTCGGACTCGACGCTGGCTATCTGAGTCGAATCTTGCGCTCGTTCGAACAGCGCAAGCTCCTGCGGCGCATCGCCTCGAAGAACGACGCTCGTCAGAATCATTTGCGTCTCACGCTGGAAGGACGTTCGCTCTTCGCGACTATCGATGCGCGGGCGCGCGACGCGATCATCGGGCTCTTCGCGCCGCTCGATGATCCCTCGCAGCGCAAGATCGTCGACGCGATGGACGTCATCAAAGAGACATTCGAAGGCACGCCTCGCGAGCGCGCGCAGGTGTCGTTACGAACGCATCGGCCGGGCGATATGGGAGCCGTGATCGCTCGTCAGGCGATTCTTTACGCGACCGAGTACGGCTGGAACGAAGAATACGAAGCACTGACAGCGCGCATTACCGCGGATTTTCTCGACGATTTCGATCCGACGCGCGAGATATGTTTCATCGCCGAGCAAGAGGCCACGATGGTCGGTTGCGTATTTCTCATCCGCCATCCGGAACGCGAAAGCGTCGCCAAGCTGAGGCTGCTCTATGTCGAGCCGCAAGCGCGCGGGCAAGGCGTCGGCAAACGGCTCGTGCGCGAGTGCACGACCTTCGCGCGCGGCGCTGGGTATCGAACGATCACCTTATGGACGAACGACGTGCTCGTGTCGGCGCGACGCATCTACGAAGCGGAAGGGTATCGCCTCGTGAAAGAAGAAAAACACCGGAGCTTCGGCAAAGAGTTGGTCGGACAGACGTGGGAGATGCGCCTCTGACTGAACGATCTGCGGGAGATCGTGGCTCACGGTCAATCCTCGAGCAACTACGTCTTCTGATTGTAGTTCGTGTTCTCGAGCAAGATGACGTTCGTCTTGCTTCGCGTTTCGCCGACGCTCGTGATGTAGACCGCCGGCTGATCTTGCACCGGGCAGACTTTTTCGCACGCGCCGCATCCGATGCACAAACCGGGATCGACATGCGGCCGCTGCAAATGCACGGTTTTCATCGCCGGCGATTCGCCGTTGGGGCCCGGCTTGTTGTCGCGAACCTGAACGTCGACCTCTTCGACCCAGATCGATTTT
>JBDTFL010000699.1:0-3061 GCA_039937955.1 Polyangiaceae bacterium
ACATGATCGAGCGCATTTTGATCGGTCTGCTCACCGGCGGCCATGTGCTGCTCGAAGGGGTCCCGGGGCTCGCGAAGACGCTGACCGTGCGCACGCTCTGCGATGCGATCAGCGCCAAATTCGCGCGTATTCAGTTCACGCCCGATTTGCTGCCCGCCGACGTGATCGGCACCGTCATCTACAATCAGCAGCGCGGCGAGTTCACGCAGAAGCTCGGTCCCGTGTTCGCGAACCTCGTGCTCGCCGACGAAATCAATCGCGCGCCCGCCAAGGTTCAGAGCGCGCTGCTCGAGGCGATGCAAGAGCGCCAAGTCACCATCGGCGACAAATCGTATCCGCTCCCGGCGCCGTTCATCGTCATGGCGACGCAAAACCCGATCGAGCAAGAAGGCACGTATCCGCTGCCAGAAGCGCAGATCGACCGCTTCATGCTCATGGTGAAGGTCGGTTATCCGGCACGCGACGAAGAGCGCAAAATCATGGATCGCATGACCGCGATGGATCCCGTGAAAGCGGAGCCCGTGGTGACGACACAAGAATTGCTCGATGCGAAGCGCACCATCAGCCAGGTCTACGTCGACGACAAAGTGAAGGACTACATCGTCGAGGTCGTGTTCGCGACACGCGAGCCCGAGCGGCACGGTCTGAAAGATCTCGCGCCGCTCATCGAGTACGGCGCATCACCGCGCGCATCGATCGCCCTCAACATGGCCGCGCGCGCGCACGCGTTTTTGAGGCATCGCGGATACGTCACACCCGAGGACGTGAAAGCAATCGGACCCGACGTGCTTCGTCATCGACTTGTGCTCACGTACGAAGCAGACGCCGAAGAAGTCACCGCCGAGCAAGTCGTGCGTCGCGTCTTCGAAGTCGTCGAAGTGCCGTGAAACAGGCTGGATTGTGGATCGTCCTCATGGCTCTCACTTCGCTCCTATCGTTGGCGTCGTGTAAAAAAGATCCGCCGCCGCCTCCGCCAGATCCGGATGCTTGGAAGATCGAAGCGGCGAAGCTCACTCCGTTTTTGCCCCCGGTGCTCGGCCCATGCATGTCCACCGCGACCGCCAAGACGGCCGGCGGGCCGCACGCCAAAGGCGGGACCGAGTACGAAGCAAGTCGTCCTTACGAATGCAGCGGTCGCGTGATGCAGCTCGCTATCCATGGCGGAAATATTTCGAGCTACCCATCCGAGTCGGGCGGCCAGGGCAACTTCGGCTCCGACTCGACCACGAAATACAAAGACGTGATGCTGGGCGGCGGTCGCGGAATTTTGATGATGGACCCGGGCAAGAGTGAGCTCATTTTGGTGCTCGGAACTCGTTTCGCGGTCACCGCCAGCCTCATCGATCCGGCGCCACCCGACGAGGTGATTCCGATCGTGAATAAGCTTGATTTTACGGGTCTCGCGAAGATCATTCCCGCCCAACTGCCATGATCCCGAAAGAGCTTCTCGCAGCGCTGCGCACCATTGAGATTCACACGTCGCGTATGGCGACCGAGAATCTCGCGGGCAGCTACACGTCGAGCTTCAAAGGTCAGGGCCTAGCGTTTCGTGAGGTGCGTCAGTATCAGCCCGGCGACGACGTGCGCTCGATCGACTGGAACGTGTCGGCGCGCATGAACGAAACGTTCATCAAAGTGTTCGTCGAAGAGCGCGAGATGACGGTAATGCTGGTCGTAGATCTTTCGCCGAGCGAGCGCTTCGGAACGCGTCGTGCACCGAAAACGCGCGTCGCTTCCGAGGTCGGCGCGCTCCTCGCGTTCAGCGCCATCCGCAACAACGATCGCGTCGGAATGATTTTGTCGACCAGCAAGATCGAACGCATCGTGCCGCCGAAAAAAGGCGAGAAGCACGTCATGCGCGTGGTCCGCGAGATTCTCGGTTTTTCCCCGAAAAAAGTGCCACTTTTGCGCGGGCCGCATCCGCTCGGCGCCGCCACGGATTTGAAAGGCGCGTTAGAGGCGCTCGCGCTCGTATCCAAACGACGAAGCATCACGTTCGTCATCAGTGATTTTTTTGCAGAGGGTTACGAGCGCGCGCTCGCCCTCGCCTCGCGCAAGCACGACCTCATTGCAGTCGTGCTCAGCGACCCTCGCGATTTGGAATTGCCCGACGTGGGCATCGCCACCTTCGAAGATTTGGAGAGCGGCGAGGACGTCATCATCGACACGTCCGACAAGCGCGTGCGCGACGCACACGCCAAAGCGGTGAAACAAATCGCGCGCGAGCGTCAGCAAACGTTCTTGAAGCTCGGCATCGACTCGGTCGAGATCAGCACGCACGGCTCGTTCGTGAAGCCGCTCCGCGATTTGTTCGCACGTCGCTCGCGGAGAATGCGCACGCGATGAGCATGCTCAACCAAAAAACCGCGATCGCAACGGCGCTTGTTTTTGAGGGCTGTTTGCTGTCGACGATGGCTGGTGCGCAATTCACGCCTGCGCCTTCCGCAAAGCCGCTCGCGCCTCGTCCAGCGATCACGGCTAGCGCAAATCCGCCGCCACCCGCCAACATTCATGGTTGCGTCGAATCGCTTCCCACGGGCAGTCATCGCCCGCTTATGGAGGAATCGTTTCCGAGCCGCGGCAAGACGGGTTACGTCGCGACGCTTACCGTGAAGGTGCACCACGGAAAAGGCGAAACGGTTCTTCCGCGCGGCTTGGATTTGGCGAACGAAGCGGACGCGAAACGCCTCCTGAAGGAAGCGGGCTTCGTGGTGCCCGATCAAGATGGTGGAGCAGCGGCTCGCCTCACTGACGTGCCCGTCGATCCGGCCCATCCCGATTTGGTGACGACGATCTTGGAGATTCCGCTGGTCGCGTTGCCGGACAAGCTCGGACGCACGACGCTCGTGTTGCCGCCGCTACCGGTTGCCGTGGCGCGCGCGAATGGCGGGATTATGTCGACGTGCACGCTCTCGCACACGATCGTCGTCGAAGACCCGACCGCCTCGACGCCCGACGCGAAGCCCAAACCGAATTCACCGCCGCGAGTGCAACGCGAAGAGTGGATCGCACTCGAGACGACGCTCGAAGCGCTCTCGGCGATCGTCGCGCTCGCCGTGTT
>JBDTFL010000700.1:0-7631 GCA_039937955.1 Polyangiaceae bacterium
CGAACCGGACTGCTACCGGCATCGACGGCGTTTCGCTCGGCGGCATCACGGCGCTACAAGTCGGTCTCGCGCGGCCAGATATTTTTGGCGTGGTGGGCGCCTTACAGCCAGCGATTCGCTCGGAAAAAATAGGTACTTTGACGACGTTGGCGTCCAAGGCAAAGCAGAGCGGCGCATTGCCGAAGCTGCGGCTCACCACCAGCCGTGACGACTACTATCGCGCCGCGATCGCGCAGACCGATGCGTCGTGGACCGCCGCAGGCATCACGCACGACTTCAGCGATCTGCCCGGTCCCCACGATTACATTTTCAATCGCGGCGCCGGCGGATTGGAAATGCTGTTCTGGCAAGATCGCACACTCACGATTTCGTGAGAGCCGAGCTACGCGTAGGCGTCCACAGTCACGAGCTGCGCGCAGGCGTTGAGTCAATGGTCCGCGGGCACGAAGTTTTGGCAGTCGAGCGGCGTCGGGCAATACGTCGACGTGAACGGAATCGTGACCGGCGCGCTGGGCGTTTGCGAAAAATCGAATGCGCCCATCAAGCTTCCTGCTTTGCCGTCGCGTGCGTTCGGGTCGCGAGTGCTCGTCATCGGAATGCTGAAGAGCTCTTCGATCAATTTCGGAATGCTCGCTTGCTCGACGACGTCCGTGAACACGTAACCCTTGCGTGCGTAGGGCGAGATGATGAGCAATGGAACGCGAAATCCAGGGCTAAAATAGGCGTTATTCGCGCATCGTTCGACGGCAGGTTTCTCGTGGTCGTACATGCCGCCCCAATCGTCGAATGTGATGAGGACGACGGTGTCCTTCCAATTTTTTCCGCTCATCGCTGCGTTGACGATCGTGGCGTCGTTCTGTTCGCCGCAACATGGTGAGCTCGGCGGATGCTCGCTGTTCTTGTCGGAGTCGTCCCAGTACATGACGTTCGGTTGGCTCGCCGAAATTCCCGGCAGGCTCGTGTCTTCCAAAATTTGCGGAACGATCGTGCGGTCGTCGTGGAAGTGCGCGATGCGCTCGGCCGGTGTGCTGTGCGCTTTGACCGCATTGACCGGCGTGTGGACGACGGGCGCTCCGGCGTCGTCGTTGTAGAGAAACCCACCGTAAATTCCGAACGTGAGCTGCGGCGGAAATAAATCCATCCACGTCGGGATGTCGAAGCACGGTTTTTTCAATCCGGTATCCGTGCAGGTTGCGGGGTCGTACGTCGACACGGTGTTGAACGGATCGAGACATCCGTCGCCGGTTGCTGGAGCGCTCGTGCACGTGTCGTCGCTCGCGTCGCAACCTGGATCTGCGTAAGCCGGTGATTGTCCGACCGCGCACATCAAATGTCCGGGAAAGCTGGGCGCGAGCATCGACGTGAAAAAGTGATCGGCAATGGTGAAGTTGCGTGCCAAATCCCAGTAAATTTCCCCCTGATTCGTTCCGCTGAACGTGCACCAGCCGAGGTAATCGTCGGGGCCGCCTTTGCCGTCGTTGACGGTGTGTATGTTCTTGTCGAGCCCGCTGAAGCCGCCGTCGTTGTAGGCCTGCACTGCCGCCGCGTGCGAGTGCGGGAAGTCGCGCGTGAAGCCCGCGGCCGGACAAACGGGTCGGACGATTTTCGATCCGTCCGAAAGCGTTGCCTTCGGTGGTGGTGTGTCGGCGCCGCCGTCGTACTCGCCGAAAAAATTGTCGAATGTGTGGTTCTCTTTCACGACGATGATGATGTGGTGAATCGGCGTCGGAAAGGCAAAATCAGAATCCGTGCCCGCATCTCCAACATTGGCGTCGGATGACGATTGCGTGCCGTCTGCAGCCGCACCATCTTGCGCGCCCGGCGTGTCAGCGTTGCTGTCGTCGCCACCGCCGCACGCAGCGATCACCGCACACGTGACCGAAGCGCCAGCGAACAAAACCGAAGCGAGACGAACGCGATTCATCTTCATCATTTTAGCTGTCCCTCGTTCCACAAATTTGCGCTCAACTGACCAATCATCGCGCGATGAACGTGTGAGCTCGGAAGGCCCGCGAGTCGCACGACGTCAGGATGCGCCTCGTGCATTGCGTCCGCTTCGAGCGCGCGCACGGCCTTCGCTGCGGCGTCGGCTACGCGACGGTTCGCGGCGTGATCCAGCTTGTTTTCAGCCCATTTCGCGATCTCCCACGCGAGTGCGGCGTGACGCGTTTCGTCTGCGGCGATCGAGCGCAATGCGCATGCGACCTCCACGTCCGCGGCATGTGCGACTTGCCAAGACGCGACGAGCGCTCCGAATGTTTCGCGCACGCAACCTTCGACGGCGTTTTCGATCGCGAGCGCTTCGAGTGAGCGCGTTTCGATTTTCGATTCGTCGATCACGACCTTCGGTGGCTCGGCTTCGTGTCGCTTCGCCAAGCGTGCGGTCGTTCGTGCATGGCGGACTTCGTCGCGTGCCGCGCGTTCTGCCGATCGCACGAGCTCGCGAGGCGCATGCAGCAAACGAAGCTCACGCTGCAACATGCGAAACGCTGCGATGCTCGCTCTTTCGAGATGCGACGTTTCGGCAAAATACCGACCGAGCGCATTCGTAGATCGGCTTGTTTTTGCGGGTGATCGTAATCCGCGCGGTCGTCGTCCGGCGCCGTTCGGGCACGTAGCGCATTCGACGACTGTCGGATCGAGCGCGACGACCGATCCGTCGTCGAGCGTGATGCCGCCATCCTCGGACGTGACGATCGATCCGTCCAAGCACCAATTGCCGTACGCGCGACAATTGAAAAAATAGACGCCAGGACAAACTGTCGGGCAATCGTTCAGCGCGAAGAAGCAGTCGTTGTAAGGGACGACCGGGATGTCGCAGGAAAACTGATTGTAGATGTCGCAGTCGACTGCGCCGTCCGGCAAGTTGGCGTCGACGTACAAGCTGGTCGGCGTGCAGATCACGGCGGCGTCGTTGACCGGGCCGCCATCGCTCACGATGATCGTTCCGCTGTCGTTCGCGACCGTCGCGTCGGGTGTTTCGGTAACGACGTCCGATTTCGACGAGCTCGAGCATGCGTCGATGACTGCGGCTGGCGCAACGATCGACACGAGCAAGACTCGCCTGAATAGCGTTTTAAGCCTTGTTTCTTCGCGTGAAACGCGTTCGTTCTTACGGGCCCGCATCGATAGCGGGTGCCGTCGGATTTGTGCATGCTGCATTCACCGGACGCGTGAGCGTGATCGGCGCGCGCGGCGGCGACGTGAAATCGAACGCGGGGAGCAAGCTGCCGGCTTTGCCATCGCGATTTTGCGGATCGCGCGTCGAGGTCAGCGGCAAACCGAAAACCTCTTCGATGAGACGCGGAATGCTCGCCTGCTCGGTGTGATCGGTGAGAATGAACGCCGGCTTCGCGTATGCGGAAACGATCAGCAGCGGCAGGCGGAATCCCGGATTGAAGAACGCGCCGTTCGCGCAACGTTCGACGGGCGGCGCGACTTGATCGTAGAAGCCACCCCAATCATCCATCGTGATCAAGATGACCGTGTCGTTCCAATGCGGTCCGCTCATCACCGCGTTGACGATGTCGTAGTCATCTTGCTCGCCGCACACGGGCGTGACCGGCGGACTTCCCGATCCGGGCGGATGCTCGCTGTTGCTCGACGCGTCGGTCCAAAACATGACGTTCGGCAAATCGGGAAGCAGACCCGGCAATGTCGGACCTCCCGCGTCTCGGTTCGTGAATACGATTTGCGGCACGATTTGCGTCTCTTCGTGAAAATGGGCGATGCGCTCGGCGACCGTGCTGTGCTTTTTCACCGCATTGAACGACGACAAAATGAGAGGCGCGCCCGCGTCGTCCAAGCTCTGTGGGTTCGTCGTCGAGCTCCCGAGACGTCGCTTTCCGTACGCCGCCCACGTGAGATTCGACGGGAACAAATCCATCCACGTTGGCGTGTCGTAACAAGGAAACGCGGGCGGGAGAATTTCGCACGTGTCGATGTTGTACGTGTCGGCGACGGTGCCGGGTGCGTCGGTGCAGCCCCATGAATCGGTGGTCGACTCGCAGCTCTCGGCGTCGGCCGGGCAACCCGGATTCGAGAACGCCGGCGACTTTCCGATCGTGCTCGCGAGGTGCCCCGGAAAGCTCGGCGCGAGCATGTTCGCGTAATAATGATTTGCGGTCGCGAAGCTCTGACGAAGCGACCAATAGAAGCCGAGCTGATTGACCGGCCCGAACATGCAATACGCTTCGTAATCCTTTGGCGAAGCCGCCGTGTCTTGCACGGTGTTGTTGTTGAGATCGAGCCCGTTCATACCGCCGTCGTTGAAGGCACGGACTGCAGACGCGTGATCATGCGGAAAATCACGATCGATTCCGGCGCTCGGGCAATGCGGTCGTTGGATGGTCGTGCCGTCGTGGAGCGTTGCGATTCCGAACGGAAAGTCGCCGGGGCCGCCGTCGAACTCGCCGAAGAAATTTCCGTACGTGTGGTTTTCTTTGACGATGACGATGATGTGTTTAATCGGCGTGGGAAATGCGAAAGGCGCTGCGTCGGTCTGCGTTGCGCCGTCGCCGGTGGTCGTCGTCGTTCCGTCGGTGCCGCCGTCTCCGCCGATGGAGTCGTCGCCGTTGTTGTTGTCGCTGTCATCGCCGCCCCCGCCGCACGCGATGAGAATGGCGCAACCAACTGATGCCGCTGCCGCCAAACCGGACAGCAATCGAGCTTTTCCCATGCTTCTCGAAATCATACGCGATTGCGATGCGATGACGATGCCAACGCAAAGCGCCCATAAAACCGCGTAAATGGGGGATCGTGTGCGCGGCGATCGCGACCTGCCGCGCCTGATAGCCGGATTTCTCGCGACGTGTCACGAGCGAATCGCGCGGAAAACGCATTGTGAGTAGACTCGCGTCGCTTTGGCTTCGTGGATCTTCCCTCTCGAGTCATTCGCGCGAAAGCGTGGTGGCGACGACGCTCGCCAAATCGGCGGAAAAGCGGCGCGCCTCGCGTGGCTCATGCGCCGAGAATTTCGCGTTCCCGAGAGTTGGATCATCACACCGAACGCGTTCGCAGCATCGCTTCGTGAATTGCCGCCGACGTGCGAGCCGAAAGCGTTGCTACGCGCTGCAGGTGGCGGCAGCGGATCGCAACGCGCCGCTGAAGCACGCGACGCACTGCTCCGCGCGCCGCTTCCAGCCGGACTTCGCGACGAGCTCGAGGAGCTCTGGGACACCGTAAAAACAAGCGCGCCGTGGGGTCTCGCGGTTCGCTCCAGCGCAACACACGAAGACGGCGCGCTGGCATCGATGGCAGGTTTGGCGGAAACACGGCTCGGCGTTTTCGGGGTCGACGCAATGGCAGATGCGGTGCGCGCGGTTTGGGCCTCGGTCGCGTCGGCGCGCGCGCTTGCCTATCTCGCGTCGAACGGCGTGCGCGATGTGTCGATGGCGGTCGTGATCCAGCGCATGGTGCAGGCCGAGGTCGCGGGCGTGATGTTCACCTCGATGAACGAGCTCGGACCTGACGGCGCATCTCACGCGCACGAGCGAATCATCAATGTGGGCATTGGCCTCGGATCGCCCGTCGTCGACGGTGTCACCACGCCGGACATGCTTCGCGTCGATGCACGTGGTCGGGTCGTCGGATCGGTGATCGCCCGGAAAAATAAGGCTTTGGTGGTGGTCGACGGAAAAATGCGCGAGGTCGCCGTCGAGAAGCCAGACGAGCCAGCGCTGGCTCGCGATCGCATCGAAGAGCTCGCCGCGATCGCCGCGCGCCTCGAACGTATCGACGCGCATCCGTGGGACGTCGAGTTCGCATGCGACAAAGATCAGTTGTGGGTGCTCCAAGCGCGCCCTGTCACCGGTCTCGGATTTCCGGAAGGCGGAGACGCGAGCACGGTGTGGAGCAGCGTCAATGTCGGCGAAGCATTGCCCGGAGTTGCCACGCCGCTCACGTGGTCGGTCGCAGGAAAATTCAGCGAAGCCGGTTTTCGTCGCGCTTTCTCGGCGCTCGGTTGCAGCGTTCCACGCAGCGCGCGTCTCGTCGGAAATGTGCACGGCCGCTTCTATTTGCACCTCACGAATTTCATGCGCATCGCCACACAAGTGCCGTGGCTCGAAGCACGAACGCTCGTCGAGCTCGGCGGTGGTGGTGGCGGCGAAGAATTGAGCGTGCAGGTCGAAGAGGTCTCGCGCACCGGTTTTTACGCTCGATTGCCACTCACGGCGGCACGCTTGCTGCGTCAGCAAATGCGTCTCGACGTCCAAGTGCAGCGTTACGAGGCGTACGCATCGCAATCGGAAAAGGTGCATCATGCACTTGATTTGGCGATCCTTCCGGATGAAGGGCTCGCGCGCACGATCCGCGACGTGCAGGATCTTTTGGAGCAAACCGGAACGGTGATGCTGACGTGCGCGTCGAGCGCGCTCGGTACGCATCTCGCGCTCACGATGATGCTCGCCAAGGTCGCGCCCATCGGTGCCGAGCGACTCGCGCAAGCGTTGACGAGCGGCATTCGCGATCTCGAGAGCTCACGTCCTGCGATCGCGATCATGCGCGTCGTGTCGCTCGCGCTTCGCGAAGAAGAGGCGCTGCGGGCGCTCGAAGCCGATTCGACGATCGGGCTCGACGCCTTGCCAGATGGTCCGACGCGTCGCGCGCTCGTGAATTTTCTTTCGCTGTATGGCGATCGCGCGGTGCGCGAAGCCGAGCTCTCCACGCCGCGTTGGCGCGAGGACGTGCGTCCGGTTTTGAAAATGGTGCGCGTGGCGTTGCGCGGTGAAATGGCCGACGTCGAAAGTGCGCTCCTCAAAACGCGCGCGCACGCCGACGCGGAGATGGCGAAATTGCTTCCGCGACTTTCTCTCGTCGAGCAAACGCTGGTTCGTCATCTCGTCGCTCGCGTGCAGAAATCGGCTCGTTTACGCGAGCAAATGCGGGCCTGGGTCACGCGGGTGCTCGGCATGTTGCGCGAGGTTTTTCTCGATGCGGACCGCCGCCTGTTGCGAATCGCGCCCGAGCTCGACGAAGACAATCGAGCCCTCCTAGCATCGGGAAATTCGGTGGGCTCGATCCCCGCGGTATTTTTTCTGACCGTGGACGAGGTCGTTCAATCTTTGCAGAATGCACGTTCCGACATCGCGCCGCTCGTTCGCGCGCGTCGTGCAGAATACGCACGCGATCAAGCACGTCCTGATCCGCCAGCCTCATTCATGGGCTCGCCGCCGTCGGTCATTCTTCCGCCGCTCGGTGGTGACGTGCTTCGCGGATTGCCCGCGAGCGCAGGTGTCGTAGAAGGCAACGCTCGCGTTCTCACGTCGGCCGAGCAGGTCGACGAGCTTCGTCCGGGCGAGGTGCTGGTCGTGCACACGACCGACGTCGGTTGGACGCCCACATTTTTGATCGCCGCGGGTGTCGTCACGGAATTGGGCGGACCGCTTTCGCACGCCGCCATCGTCGCCCGCGAATTCGGAGTTCCCAGTGTCGTCAACGTCGCCGGCGCCACGCGCGCCATTCGCACCGGCGACAAGCTGCGCGTCGACGGCGATCGCGGCGTCGTCGAGCGCGTGAGGTAAATGAGCCGCCGAACCTGGGTCGTATCCAAAGACGACGGCAGCACGGTCGGCGAGGTCGTTTTGCGTGCTGGCGGCGGACCACGCGCCATCGCCGAAGGCCGTGTTTTC
>JBDTFL010000701.1:0-14184 GCA_039937955.1 Polyangiaceae bacterium
GATCAACCCCGCGCCGACGCTGGCTGCCGTCGATTTTCCGGCGACCATCGAGCACGCTGCCGTCGAAAAAGATTCACCCGTGTGGTTCGTGCGCGGCAAAACCGATGGCGCGGCACGCATCGTGTTCATGCCCGGATTGTGCTCGAACGCAGCGGCGTATCTCAGCGCATTTTCACAGGCCGCAAACGCCCACGGTGGTGTGGTGGCGATCGACGGCGACAAACCGTGCGGCGCCGCCAATTCCGGATTTCACTCCTTCACCTGGGACGCGAAGCTGCAAAAATCGCGCATCGATCGCGCGCTCACCGCACTCGCGGATTCCGCGCCCGCCGACGGATTCACACTCGTAGGCTACTCGGCCGGTGCGTCGATCGCCGAGCTCGTGCACGAAAAATGGCCGGCGCTTTTTCCGCGCCTCGTTTTGATTGCTCCGCCTGAAGATCTTTGGATCGAGAAACTGGTGGATGCGCAAGGCGTCGTGTCGATGTCGTGCTCACTCGACGTTCCGGGTCGCATGAAATCTGGCGCAAAGAAGCTCGGCGCACGCGGGGTGCGTGCGACCTATATGGAGATGCCGAAATGCACGCACGGCAACATCACCGACGGCGAGCGCATTTTTGGAGATGCGTTCAGCTGGCTCGACCACGACGAGAATGGTGAAGCGGGAGAGTGACAAGCTCTTCGGCAGCCAAAAATAAGGCAAATCACGAGGAACTGCAGGGGTGCCCAGCGCCTTGAAAAATGGCTAGGATCGCGTTCATGGCGAACCTGCTCGATCAACTCAAGACGATGACCGTCGTCGTTTCGGATAGCGGCGATTTTCACTCGATCGAAAAATTCAAACCGCGTGACGCAACGACGAATCCGTCGCTCATCGCCAAAGCCGCAGAGATGGCAGCGTATGCGCCCATCGTCGACGGCGCGCTCGTGTGGGCGAAGAAAGAGGCTGGCGACAAAGCGAATCGCGACACGGTCGTCAAAGTCGCGATTGATCGTCTGGCGGTGGAGTTCGGACTCAAGATTTTGCAGATCGTTCCGAAGCGCGTGTCGACCGAAGTGGACGCGCGATTGTCTTTCGACACGCAAGGCTCCATCGACAAAGGTCGCGCACTCATCGCGCAATACGAAAAAGCCGGCATGACCAAGGACCGAGTGCTCATCAAGCTCGCCTCGACGTGGGAAGGCATCCGCGCCGCTGAAGTGCTGGAAAAAGAGGGCATTCATTGCAACATGACCCTCCTCTTCGGAATTCACCAGGCGGTCGCCGCAGCCGACGCAAAGGCCACGCTCATCTCGCCGTTCGTCGGTCGCATTTTGGATTGGTACAAGAAAGACACCGGCAAAGCGTCGTACGAGCCCGCTGAAGATCCGGGCGTCGTCAGCGTCACCGAGATTTTCAACTATTACAAAAAGTACGACATCAAGACCGAGATCATGGGCGCGAGCTTCCGCAACATCGGAGAGATCACCGAGCTCGCGGGCTGTGACTTGCTCACCATCTCGCCCGAGCTGCTCGGCGAGCTGCAAGGCAAAGAAGGACAGTTGCCGAAGAAGCTCGACGCCGACAAAGCGAAGGCGATGAGCATTCCGAAAATCACCGTCGACGAAAAAGCATTCCGCGAGATGCACGAGAAGAATCGCATGGCGAAAGACAAGCTCGCCGAGGGCATCGACGGTTTCACGAAAGCGCTCGTTTCCCTGGAAAAACAGCTCGCCGAGCGCATCGACTTGATCGACAAAGCCGCGAAGACCAAAGGCGACGACCGCGCGAGCGCGGCGAAGGCGCTCTTCAAGGTCTACGACAAGGACGGCAACGGCTTCATCACCAAGGACGAATGGGGCGGTGATCAAAAGGTGTTCGACGCCTTCGACACGAACCACGACGGCAAAATCGGTCCCGACGAAATGGCCGCCGGACTCGGCGCCCAAATCAACGAAGCTCATTCCAACTAGATAGCCGCGCGAAAATGAATCAGGGCTACGGCGGGGGCGGACGCGTCGGGATCCGTCATGCCTATCCACTCTCGGTAACGAGCCCGAGCTTCACGAGCGCGTTCATTTTGAATTTGCGAACGCTGCCCTATGCGTTCGTCCGATTTTTTCTTCATGCCGTGCACGCGATCGTCGGGTTGGTTTTCTTTTTCGCGACGCTCGTGTGTGCGGTAGTCGTTGGCAAAAGCGTGCATCCCGCAGCGGGTGTCGGCGTGCTCGTCGTGGGCATCATCGTCTACGGCATCTTGTGGGCGTGGTGGTTTCGTTATGCGCTTTTCGCGGTAAAATGCGGCCATATCGCGTGTCTCACTGATTTGGTCACGCGCGGCAAAGTCGGAAACGGCAATGAAGGGATGCTCTCGTACGGCAAGCATGTCGTCAGCGAACGCTTCCCCGAGGTCGTCCAAATCTTCACGCTGCAGGCGCTCATTCGTGGCGTCGTCATGGAATTCAACCTGGCGCTCACGTTCATCGGGGACCTGCTTCCGTTCGATCTCGGGTTCGTGCTCAGCATCGGACGCGGACTCGTGCGCAGCGGCACGCGCTACTTGGACGAGACGCTTTTTTCCTACAGCTTGATCCGCAGAACCGAGCCGCTGTGGGACGTGTGCTCGGAAGGCCTCGGCTACTACTTCCAAAACTCACGCGAAATTTTGAAGACCAGCATTTGGATGATGTTCGTGAACGCGATCGTGCGTTCGCTCATGTGGGTCGCGTTTCTCATCATCGGGTTCATTCTCATTCTCCCGGTCGCCAACACCGTGATCAGCGCACATGCGGCCCAGATCTCCACGCTCCTCGACTACGACCACGGGCTCACGCCCACCGCGGCAATCGCTGTTGTCGCATCCATCATCGGATCCCTATTTTTCAGCGCAATCGGCGTTTACTCGGTCACGCACGCATTTTTGCATCCGGTCTACTTGACGATGGTGATGACGAAGTTTTTGATCGTGATCCAAAGCCAACCGCTCGACCCGAGCTACGAGCGTTATCTCGGCAGCGCCCGCGCGCAAGCGTTACGAACATTCACGACGCAGCCGCGCACGCGTTGAATGTGAATAGCGAAATTGCGCGCATCAGCGCGTCCTCTTGTCGCCCGCGCTTTCACATGCGAAGAGCGTTGCGTGCGAATCGTGTTGGCCGGAGTCGCTTTGTGCGGATCACTTTTCGCAGCCATTTTTACGGGGTGCGGTGGTGACGACAGCAACGTGAACGATCTCGACGATGCGGGATCGATCGACGGCGCGAGTGATTTGGATGCGCTCGCCGACGGCGCAATCTTCGGCGACGCAAATACAAATGGTGACGCAGGACCCGACACCGGATGTCCCGGCGAGATGAATCGCATCGATTCATTTTGTGTCGATCGATGGGAGGCTCACGTCGTCGAGGTGGACGACGCGGGGACCGAAAAATCGCACTCACCGTTCAATGTCGTTGATGGATTGCGCGTGCGCGCCAAAAGCGAAGGCGCGGTTTTTCCGCAAGGGTACATCTCCCAAACGCAAGCATCGGCGGCCTGCTCCGAAGCAGGAAAGCGTTTGTGCTCACCCGACGAATTTTCACTCACGTGTCGCGGCGTTCACTCGGATGCCGGCGCTCCTTATTATCCCTACGGCGGCACCACCCACGAGCCTGGTGTCTGCAACGAGGGCAAAGGGAGTAGCGTCGAAAAATTCTTCGGGTCCGACCCAAACAAATGGACCTACGCCGACTTCAACGATCCGATCGACAACGAGTGGGACGGCGGCCTCGCGAAGACCGGCGAGTACTCGGGGTGCGTCTCGCCGAACGGCGCGTTCGATTGCGTCGGCAACCTTCACGAATGGACGAACGAGCCCGCCGACGTGAATGGTCACGGCCGATTTCATGGCGGGTTTTATGGCGACGCAGAGATCAACGGTCACGGCTGCCTCTACGTCACGAGCGCGCACGAGCTCGACTATCACGATTACTCCACAGGGTTCCGCTGCTGCAAAGACGCCGTACCATGATGATCGACATGCGAAATACGCTTATTTTTGCGGGAATTATTTCGATCTCGGGTTGCGCATCGTCGGCTCCGCCGATCGTCCAAAATGCTTCGACGACCGCAACGGCCGCACCCGCGAAGCCCGCGAAAGAAGCGTCGTCGCTGGAGATCGTGGAGTCCGCTCCGCTCGAGACCACGCTCGATCATCCCGAGGTACCGAACACCGATCAAGTTTGGCTCGACATGATGACGCACGCGCAGCGCTCGGTGTCGCTGGCAATTTTTTACGCGTCGACGCAGCCAGGCGATCGGCTGGAGCCAGTCATCGAAGCGATCGAAGCGGCGGCCTCGCGTCACGTCGACGTTCGCCTCCTGTTCGACGCGTCGTTTTACGAAAAAAATCGTGAGGTGCCGGATCGGCTCGCGAAAATTCCGAACGTGCAGGTTCGGCTCATCGACATCAAATCGCGAACGAAGGGGGTGCTGCACGCCAAGTATTTCATCGTCGACGACAACGACACGTACGTGGGCAGCGCGAATTTCGACGGCCGCGCGCTCGATCACATTCAAGAGATCGGCGTGCGCGTGCACGACCGAGACATCGCGCGCACGCTCGATCAGGTGTTCCGTTACGACTGGCGCGACGCCGAGCCGCTCGATCCGAAATCACCGGTAAAACAAGCGGGTTCAGGCAATGTCGACGTCGGCTCGGCGATGCCGCAGTCGTTCGCGAATCATCCGCTCGCGTTGCCGATGCCCAATCTGCCGGTGAGCATTGCTTACGACGGCGAAGCGACGAAAGTCATCCCGCTCATTTCGCCGCGTCGCTTGATGCCGGAGGGTTATGCGCAGCTCGACGAGCTTCCGCGCTTGGTCGCGGCGATCGAATCCGCGAAGAGCACCCTCGACATTCAGGTGCTCACTTATTCGATCGACACCGACGACATCACGCACAAGTTCTTGACGCTCGACGATGCGCTGCGCCGCGCCGACGCACGCGGAGTGACCGTGCGTATGCTCGTGTCGGATTGGAATCTCGACGACAACAAAATCGAATCGCTACGTGAGCTGGCGCGCAGCTCCAAAATCAAAATCGACATCCTCACGATTCCCCCATTTTCAAAGGGTTTCATCCCCTACGCGCGCGTGAGCCACGCGAAGTACATGGTCGTCGACGGAACGGAAAGCTGGGTCGGATCGAGCAACTGGGAAGAGGGCTACTTCACGCGCACGCGCAACGTCGGCCTCATGATCGACGGCAAGAAATTCAGCGCGGAGCTCGAGACCATCTTCGAGGGCGGTTGGACCTCTGCGTACGCGAAGCCGTTCGACGTCAACGCGACATACACCCCGCGCAAACGCACGGAGTAGCGTTCACGACAGACGCGTGCGCTAACCGCGTTGAAAGGAGACTTCCGCGCGATGTGTCGTTGCGCGTGAGATCGGTCCCGGCGCTTTCTCGGTGAGCACGAGCGGCGGTCGATCGTTCGCTGCGGCGCCCTCGTGAACGACGACTGGCGTCTTGTACGTGTCCGCGAGACTCGCTTTGTTCGACGGGCGAACGCCGGAGTGCGAGTTGCCACATGCAATGACGGCGAGCGCGGCGAACGGGGCGAGTGACATGAGCTTTTGAAACAACGGACACCTTCCTTGTTTGCGGTTTGCGTTCTCAGATTGCCGAGAGCGTCTTTGCTCAAAGCAATTGCAGCGACCGCGCCATTCCAGCTGAAATCGCAAATCCGCTATGAAATGAGCGCCCTCATGATCGATCGCGAGTCGCGCTTCGTTTGCCGCGCATCAATCTCGAGCCTCGTCGTCGCAGCGGCGTGAGCGCGCGTCTCCGCTTGTCCCGCGAAGCTACCGACGCATGCCGGCTCGTACGCAAACGGCACGATGCGTGCGACGCCAAAGTAGATGACGTGCGTTCGTTGGCTCGTCCTCGCATTCGCGGCGCTTCCGCTAGCCGGATGTAAGGCAGAGACGGCGGAGTCTTTCGAGGGGGAGGTCGACATCCTCACGACGACCGACTCGGGCGGTGACGCAACGATTCGCTACTTCATCAAAGGAGAGCGGGTCCGAATGGAGTCGAGCGCCGAACAACACAAGACGACGCAGATCATGGACATATCAACGAATGACGTTTTCGTCTTGGACGACACCCGAAAAACCTACCGCACGACAAACGATCCGCCTGCGGTTCACGCCGTTCATCACGCTCTGTTCGCTGCGCCCGGAAGGCGCGATGTGATCGCCGAAGCGAAACGCGTCGAGAAAATGAAAGAGCCGGCGACGCTGTTCGAGGTGCCGAGCAGCTACGCTCTCGTGAGATGAACGGGGATCGTACGACACGAGCGTGGCGCAATTGCGCCGCACTCGCTTCTCAATAGCCGCAGTCGCTCACTCAGTACAAGCGGCCGGTAACGAGGAGAACCAAGAGAACGATCACGATGAGGCCAGCTGGCGACCAGCTTGCGTAGCCGTAACGCGAATGACCCCAACCGCCGCCGCCAAGCGTAAGAACCAAAAATACGATCAACAGAATCAGCAGCATGACGTTTCTCCTCCGGAAGAGCTCACAACCATCTGCGCGCCGCGAGTGACGCGCATGTTTGGATTGATTTGCAATTCCGAAGCCGCGCAAGACGCAGCTCATGCTGCAAAAAGCAGCACTTCGTGCGTTTGGAAAGAATCGCGATGTGCTTACGGCGCGCAGACGCCGAGGATCGTTCCGCCGTCGAGAACTTGAACCGAGAGTGCTCGGCATTTTCCGCCGTCGCACTCGGCGTCGGATGCGCACGCAACATACGGGTCGTCAGGGGGACATGTGTCGAGGGTCGCGCACACGCTGCTGCTCGCGGTTGCCGTAAGCGGACACGCTGATGCGTTGAGGTCGATCGCGGACGCCAGCTTGAGACAGCATGTGTGGTTGTTCTTGCAATCGGACGCGCGCTCGCAGGTCATGTGGCCCGCGGTCGAGATGCAAATGTCGCCAGGGATGCACTTGTTCGCGCAGCAGGATCCGCCGTCGGTACATGCGCCGCCCGGTGCACCGGGACAAACGATTTCGCCGGCGGGGAGCGATGGAAACGCGACGTGACACGCGCCGTCGTCCGCGGGTGCAGAATCTTGCACGCCCGCGTCGCTCGGATTTCCGGAGTCCGTTCCGGTGTTGCCATCGCCGGTCGTTGCGTCGGTTACGCCCGAATCGGTTTCGCCGTTGTTCACTGCTGCGTCGTCGCCGCCGCACGCAATCCACATTGCGCTCGTGCTCGCGACCAAGCCCACCACCCACATTCGATTGAATCGCATGGGAGCGATTTTAGCAGCATGCGCCGTAGGGAGTAGCGAAACGTCACGGGCAAACGATCGGCGGCAAGTAGGTTGGCTGCTTGCCGTTGAAGATGCCGACCTCGTGCGGGAGATCGCCTGCGAGGTTGGTAGTGATGTCGACCTCCCGAATGAACCGTAGAACGGGCACACCTCCGTTTCTTCGGAGACCCACGGCGTGACGTCTTCTGCCGAACTGGTTGATGCGGTCGGATGAAAATGCGCGACGATCGTGGTGGTGTCGCCAGGCAGAACGGACGGCGACAAAATTTCAAATGAGAAATCGCCTATATTTTTCGGCAAAACGACGCCCGCCGTGGCGGTACCAGAGTTGGCGATCGTGACCCGCCTTATCGTATCGTGCGCGACGACACGCGCCCCAACTTTCCGAGCGGCATTCCCTACTCCAAAAGGGGTAATCGCCGTTCAACGAGCGAAAAGAAAAACGCCGCCTCTCGTGAGAAAGGCGGCGCTCGTCACTCCACGCTTCGCGTCCTAGCGAGCAGGCTTGCTCGCGTCCAGGAAGACCTCACGCGTCGGCGCGGAGCTCTTTCTTGCTCTTCTTTTTGTCTTTCTTGCCCTTCTTCTTGTCGCTCTTCGAATGGCCGTTTCCGTTGCTGCCGTTTCCGTTCGTGTGAGCGTCGGCTTCAGCGACGACGAGCTTGCCCTTCACTTTGCCGCCGAGGAGATCGGAAGCCATTTTCTCGGCGCGATTCGTGGATTCCCACGAGAAGCCCGAACGACCGAAGTGACCGTACGCCGCCGTTCGCTTGTAGATCGGGCGGAGCAATTTCAATTCGTCGATGATCGCCTTGGGGCGCATGTCGAAATGCTCGGTGATGTATTTTTCGAGCTTCTCGTCACTGACCTTGCCGGTGCCGAACGTATTGACGTTGACGCCGACTGGCTTCGCGACGCCGATAGCGTACGCAACTTGTACTTCGCAACGCGTCGCCAAACCTGCGGCGACGACATTTTTTGCAACGTAGCGTGCGTAGTAGCAAGCCGACCTGTCGACCTTGCTCGGATCTTTTCCGCTGAATGCGCCGCCACCGTGACGACCCATTCCGCCGTACGTGTCGACGATGATCTTGCGACCCGTCAAACCGCAGTCGCCCATCGGTCCCCCGACCACGAAGCGGCCGGTCGGATTCACGTGAATCTTCGTGTTTTTGTCGATCAGCTTCTTCGGGATGACCTTCTCCACGACGAGCTCGATGATCGCTTCACGCAGCGTCTTCTGCTTCACCATTTCGGTGTGCTGCGACGAAACGACGATCGCGTCGATGCGAACCGGCTCGAATCCGTCGTACTCGAGCGTGACTTGCGTCTTGCCGTCCGGGCGGAGGAAATGAACTTTGTCGGTCTTACGGATCGACGCGAGCTCGAGCGCGAGCTGGTGCGCGTAATCGATCGGCGCCGGCATCAAATTCTCGGTCTCGTTGCACGCGAAGCCGAACATCAAACCCTGATCGCCTGCGCCTTGCTCGTGGCCTTCGCTCTCCGTTACGCCTTGCGAAATGTCGGGGCTCTGCTTGTCGAGCGCCGCGAGCACCGCGCAGGTGTTTGCGTCGAAGCCCATCTCCGAATGCGTGTAACCGATCTCGCGAACGGTCTGGCGCACGATGGCGGGAATGTCGATCGTCGCTTTGGTCGTGACCTCACCGGCAACGACGACCATGCCCGTTTTCGCGAGCGATTCGCAGGCCACACGAGCGCGCGGATCTTGCGCGAGAATCGCGTCCAAAATCGCGTCCGAAATCTGGTCGCAAATTTTATCCGGATGGCCTTCGGTAACGGACTCAGAGGTGAAGCGGTAACGGGACATTCGTAAAGCTCCTGTAGGTCAAAAGACGGGAAATGAGACAAGCCGAGTAGCACGGCTTCCGGCGCCTGTCGAAGCTGGAAGGGCTTTTGTTCGATGCCCCGAAGACTCGAAATTGTCAGCTTTTCGAGGGGGATTTCGACGGTAATTTCACCGCTTGCATCGCTGGCGTCGAGGCCGCCGGCACGCGCACGCTCGCCCGGGAGGCGATGTCGATCTCGCTTCCTGGAACGCCAGCGATGGCGAGCGTCGCCGGAGGGTTCCACGTGAGCGTGGCATCTGGACCGCCGACCAATCCGTAAAAGCGCGCGGCGACATGCGCGAGCCGCGCGTCGCCGAGGTCCTCCCAGATGCGTCGCCACGTGCACGACTCTTTGAGCGCGTCGATGAATGCTTCAGCGGTCTTGAACGTGAGCGTGTGGCGCACGATTGTGTGGCGCACCATCGTGAGCTCGGACTGTTCGAACATCTCCGCCATCGGCTCACGTGTCGCAAATGTCTTCGGGTTCGGCGACGCGACGCCCGGCTCGACGTGCTCGAGGCAGCGACCGACGCGTTCGAAGAGATCGTCTTCTTCGACCGGGCCCCACGTCAAAATCCCTATTTTTCCGGCTTCCGAGAGTGATTGGCGCCAGGCGTTCAAAACCGCGGTGCGATCTCGGAGCTGCCACAAACCGAACGCGCAGATGATCGCGTCCCAAGGACCGCCCTCGGTGTCGCCAGCGTCACCGCAAATCACTTCCACATTTTTGAGACCTGCAGCGTCCACTTTCTCTTTGCAGATCGCCGCCATCTCGGCGCTCGAATCGAGCGCGCGCACGTGTCCGGTTTCTCCGACCTCGCGCGCCGCCGCCAAAACTTCTGCGCCTGGACCCGCGCACGCAACGAGCACGCGCTGACCCGTAAGCAGCTTTACCTCTCGGATCAAATCGAGGTGGTACGGCACGAAGCGAGGCATCCACTCCTCGACGTAACCGCGTGCTGCTCGATCCCACGGGGTCCCCATGAGTCGAGCATACGAGATTTATTTCGGACGTCGCTAGAGTCGTCCGCGAATCACTGCCACGGCGGATTTACGAGCAGTTGCGGCGTCGGATTGCAATTGCCAGCATCGCCCGGCTGGCAAAGCGAGTCACCGTTCGTACCACCTGCGTGTCCAAGCTTCGCGAAGCCGTTCGATCCCCAAAGGACAATCGTGCCGTCGGTTTTGAGCGCCATTCCGTGATCCGACATCGCCGAGATTTGTTTGATGCCGGTGAGGAGTGGCAGCTTGGTCGGCGTTCCCGTTTGATACGGCTGGTAGTCGCCCGTTCCGAGGAGGCCGGCTCCGGTGGTATCGCCCCAGTCGTAAACCTGACCTGCGGAATCGACCGAAAACGTAACGAGGTCCGAAGTCTCGATCTGCTCCATGCCCGCATCGAGGAGAGTGAGCAGCGGAACCGGCTGCGGGGATACGCTAAGAGACCCGATACCCAGCTCGCCGCCACTGTTGGCTCCCCAACACCACACGCTCTTGTCACCGCGCAAAACGCAGCCGCCCTTGTTGCGCGTTCGAACCATGCTCGCGTTGCCGAACGCGCCAGCGTCGAGATCGAGAACCTGTTGCGGCGTCGGGTTGCAATTGTATCCGGTCGTGCCGACGCCACTGCATCCGATGTCTGCGGGCGTTCCGCCTCCGGCCGTGTGACCCGCCTCGTAGTAGGTGGCCGTATTCGATCCCCAACACCAAAGTGTTTTGTCCGAGCGAATCGCGCAGCCGAGCGCGTGGATTCCGGGCGATCCGTAATCGGTGTAACCGACGTCGAGGTCAACGACGTCATTGTTGAAAACGCCTATTTTTACCGGAGATGAGCTCTTCAGGTCGACGTCGCCGCCGAGGTTCAAAATGTCGGACGAGTTGCGTCCCCAGCAGTAGACGTTGCCTCCGGCGCTGCGCATGCACGCGACTTCGAGTGAGCCCGTGAGCTGCGCGGCCTTCTCGGGCAACGTGACTTTTTTCGGCGTCGGGTTGCACGTGCCGCCGCATCCCGGATCCAAGCCGACGGTCTGACCCGTTTCCCCGTTGCCGTTGTCGCCCCAACAGAAGACGTCGCCGTTGTTGTCGCGCGCGCATGCCGACGATCCAAATGCGTAGACCTCGACGATATTCGCGAGCACCGAAATTTTCTGCGGCGCTGCCGTTCCGTCGGCGCTGATGACGCCGGTTTGACCGGACGCTTGCGATCCCCAACACCACACGGTGCCGTCGAGCAAGAGCGCACACGATTGCGTTTGGCCTGCGCTGATTTGAACGACCTTATTTCCGCAGATCCCTTTCACGCACGAAAACGATGTTCCCGCGGAAGTCTTGCAGGCGACGTCACAGGTTCCGCAGTGATTCGAGTCGCTCTGCAAATCCACACAAGTGTCGGCGCCGCACGTCGTCGTTCCGGTGCACGAGTCGCCGCCCGATGATCCGTCGCCGAGGTTGCTACCGTCTCCGCTCGTGATCGCATCCGAGCCCGAATCGGAGCCGTCGCCACCCGGCCCTGCGGGATCGTCACCCACACACGCGCCGATTCCAATCGCGCCGACAAAAAGAGCTACGGCGACATAAGCGGTCGCTGCGCGAGTTATCCGGATGTTTTTTCGGTCGATCATGGCGGTATATCGAGGCGTATCGCCCAACCGCTGAGGCGCGATATAGTCATTTTTCTTAGGGAATTTGCGAGTCGGCGTCGTCATCGATGCATGGGAGTGGGGATGAAAAAGCACCGAAGCGACGAGAGAACCTTCGAGGTTGGCGAGATCGACGGGGAGCGCTTCATGCTCGTGTCGTGGCCATCACCAACATCGAAAATGCCCAGCCTGACTCCCGCCGAGCTCGATGTCTTGCGACTGGTCGCGCTCGGCAAAAGCAATCTGGAGATCGCAAAGGCACGAGCGACGTCGCCGCGCACGATCGCGAATCAAGTCTCGGCGCTGCTCCGAAAGTTCGCAGCCGACTCGCGGCTCGCGCTCATGGCACGCCTCTCGAAACCGACGAGCGCAAAGCAATGAACCGAAAAGATCCGCTTCATTTTTTGAGCGCCGCGTATTCGTTCGAGCCAAGCGAGGACATGTGGCTCGAGGGGATCGTTAAGGCGGTTCTTCCTTACGATCTCGGTTCCGGCATTGCGGCGTACGTCTCCGAATTCGGGAAGACCAATCGCGTACGCGCATTCGCAGGAAGCGGATTGAAGATTCCGAACCCGAGGATGGCGGTCGACCAGATTGCGACTCACTTGGAACCGGCTCTTTACAGGCGTATTCACGCGCCGTTCGCAGCTTCGTTCAGTGACGACGTCTGGCCGCGCGCCGCCAAGCAGCTAGGTTTGCCGTACGCAAAAATCATAGAACGCTTCGCGGGGGTTGCGCCGCCGGCGGTATGGGGATTCGCCGGTGGTGACTTTAGGCACGAATCGGCGCTCGTCGCTTTTCACTGCGAAGATCGCAGTGATATTTCGCCTCGTGACCGACACATTTTCGATTGCTTCGCCGCGCATTTGAATTCTGCGCTTCGACTTCGCTCGATCCTCAAGCGAGCGCCGGTCGCAGACGACGATCACGTCGACGCCGTTCTCGATCCCAACGGCAAGTTGCTTCACGCCCGCAAGAGCGCCACTCCGAATCAGCGATCGCTCATCGACGCGATCAAGAAACACGAGCGCGCAAAATTACGAGACGCGACTCCCGAAGAACGCGTCGACTTGTGGCGTGGCCTCGTCGAGGGCCGGTGGTCGATCTTGGAGCAGATTGATCGCGATGGAAAACGGATGCTCCTCGCTTGCGCAAACGAGCCGCGCACCGTGAAAATTCGCGCGCTCAGCCCGCAGGAGCGCGCCGTCGCCGAGTACGTCGGCCTCGGACACGCGCACAAATACATCGCGTACGAGCTCGGTATCGCCGTTGCGACCGTCGGCGCGCATCTCAAGTCGGCGCTGAAAAAGCTCGGGCTCAGCTCGCGCGCCGACCTCGTGAAGCTGTTCGCTGCCTACTGATCGCGGCGTGAGAAATGCGATGGATTCTGGTAAGGTCCGCGCCATGTCCGAGGCCACCGAAACGCTGAAAAAAACGCCTATCCATGAAGAGCACGTGAAGCTCGGTGGCCGCATGGTGCCGTTCGCCGGCTACGACATGCCTGTACAATACACGGGTATCGTCGACGAGCACCGCGCGGTGCGTGAGGCGTGCGGGCTGTTCGACGTTTCGCACATGGGACGGCTGCAGCTCGACGGCGAGCACGCGATTTCGGTCGTCGACTACCTCGTCACGAACGACATCAAAAAGCTCGACGAGCACCAAGCTGCGTACACGTGCTGCTGCAACGCGCAGGGCACCATCTTGGACGACCTCATCATCTACAAAGCGAGCGACGAGCGCGTCTACGTCGTTTGCAATGCGTCCAACCGGTTCAAGATCGTTCCGCACTTCAGCAAGGCCAGCGAGAACCACTGCGAATTTTTGGATCGCAGCGAGGCAACCGGTTTGCTCGCGCTGCAAGGTCCCAAAGCGTTCGACGTGCTCGCGAAGCTGGGAGACAGCGGTCCCGATCTCAAAAATCTGAAGAGCTTCCACTTTTCGGATTTCGATCAGACCAAGCTCGCCGGAATCTCATGCATGGTCGCTCGCACGGGTTACACGGGTGAAGACGGCGTCGAGATTTTCGTCGCAGCGAACGAAGCCGCACGATTGTGGCGCGCGATCTTGGAAGCCGGAAAAGATTTCGGATGCAAACCGATCGGCCTCGGCGCACGCGACACGTTGCGACTCGAAGCGCGGCTCTCGCTTTACGGAAACGACATCGACGAAACCACCAACCCGATCGAAGCGGGTCTCGGCTGGGTCGTGAAAATGAACAAGGAAGATTTCGTCGGCAAGGAGGCTCTCGCGAAAGTGAAAGCCTCACCATTGCCGCGTAAAATGGCTGGATTCGAGGTCACCGGGCGCGGCGTCGCTCGTCACGGATATCCGCTCCGTGATCTCGACGGCAAAGAAGTCGGCGTGTGCACGAGCGGCGCGCCGTCACCCACGCTCGGAAAAAATA
>JBDTFL010000702.1:0-2753 GCA_039937955.1 Polyangiaceae bacterium
GATGCCCGGCCGAATCGGCTTGTCGAGGATGGCGGCACGAACCGCGGGGTCGATGTCGTCGGGCAATGAGGATGCAGGGAGATCCGCGCCCTTCAAGTATTGCTCACCGCCCGGACCGGTTCCGATCACCTCGGTAGCCGGTAAATGCACGAGCATCTCCGGGTGCTCGAGGTATTCGAACTTGCCGACCTCGATGTTCGCGGGAAGCTCGATGACGTTGCCGATGGTTCCAGGATCGACGCCGCGCACGATCACGCCCGCCAAATTCGACGCGCTCGAGATCATGACCTCGCCTTGCGCGACCGGCGTTGCGGCAACGACTCCCGGAACCGTGCGCACGCGCGTGAGCACGTCGTCGTAACCGTCCCAAGGCGCTTGGCTCTCGGTGTCGATGACGATGTGCGCGTTGTTGCCCAAAATTTTGCGCTTCAAGTCGTGACTGAAGCCGCCCATGACGCTGACCACGCTCGACAGCGCGCATGAAGATACTGCGACGCCGCAGATCGAGAGAATGCTGATCACCGCTAAAAACCCGCTCCGTTGCGATCGGACATGGCGAGCCGCGACGAACGAAACGAAGGTGCGCGCTTCCAAACGATCGAGCAGCCACGGCAGCAATGCGGTGAGCGCGAACAGCACTGCGAAGACGCCCGAGAGAATGGCGCCGATGCGCACGAGCATGTCTTTGATGGAGAACGCGGCGCCGTGCAGCTTCGGCAACGCTTGCGTCCACGCGGTGAGCCCGATGAAAATGACAACGGTGACACCGAGCGCGATCAGCACCCACGCGCGGGTCTTCTTTCGTTGCGTCGTCATTTGATGAGGGCTCTCATTTTTTTTCGTTTACTCGCGTGCGTCGGGACGAAGCAGCGGGAAAAAAATCACGTCGCGGATCGACGGCGCATTCGTGAGCATCATCGCCAAGCGATCGACGCCCATTCCGAAACCAGCAGCCGGCGGCATGCCGTGCTCGAGCGCGCGCACGTAGTCTTCGTCGAAGTCCATCGTCTCTTCGGCGCCGCGTTCCTTTTTCGCGACCTGCTCCATGAAGCGCGCGCGTTGGTCGTCCGGATCGTTGAGCTCGCTGAACGCGTTGCACAGCTCACGGCCATGCACGAACAGCTCGAAACGATCGACCAGCTCCGGGCGCTTGTCATTTTTGCGCGCGAGCGGTGACGTCTCGAACGGATACTCTTGGATGAAGACCGGCAGCGTTTTCTCGCCGTCCTTCGATCGATAATCCTCGGTTAAAAATGGCTCGACGATGTACTCGTACAAAGCGAACAATCTTTCGCCGTCGTTGTCGCACTTCTGGAAGCCTTTTCGGAAGTTCGACCAATCGAGCTTCTTCGCGCGCGGCGAGGACTTCGACCAATCTTTCATGTGGTCGACGAAATCGGGTTGGAGCAGCGGGATCAAGCCCATTCCGCCTTTTTCTTTGACGGCATCGGCCCACGCTGAAATGCCGGTTTTCAAAGCTCCGTTCGCAACGGCGTCGTTCATGGGAACACGCGCGAACGGCTCGCTAATCGTGAACGGACGATCTTTTGCCCAACGCGCATGTGCGTCGGGTAGCGATTGCGCGAGCGCTTTGTCGACGCCGCGCAGGAGCGTCTCCGTGAAATCCATGAGCTCTTCGTACGTGGCGTACGCTTGGTAAAACTCGAGCATCGTGAACTCGGGATTGTGGCGCGTGGAAATCCCCTCGTTGCGATAACAGCGCGCCAGCTCGTACACGCGCTCCAAACCGCCGACCACGAGGCGCTTCAAATAAAGCTCCGGCGCGATGCGCATGAAGAGATGCAGATCGAGAGCGTTGTGATGCGTGGTGAATGGCTTTGCGAGCGCACCACCGACGAGCGTGGACATGCTCGGCGTCTCCACTTCCAAAAAATCCGCGTCGTCCAAAATGCGACGAAGCGCGCGCACGATCAGGCTGCGCGCACGAAACACCTCGCTGACCTCCGGGTTCGCGATCAGATCCACATAGCGTTGGCGATAGCGCGTCTCGAGATCCGTAAGGCCGTGCCATTTTTCGGGCAACGGACGGATGGCCTTGGTGAGCAAACGAATGCGCGTGGGCTCGATGGAAAGCTCGCCACGTTTGCTGGCCGTGAGCGTGCCCTCCGCTTCGATGATGTCGCCGACGTCGAGGTCGTCCAAACGCGTGTATTCCGCACCTAATTTGGCTTGGCTCACCAAAAGCTGAATTTCGCCGGTGCGATCACGCAGGCGCAAAAACGAGAGCCCGCCCGTGGAGCGCAACGCGATGGCGCGACCGTGCACATGGAATGTTTTTCCGTGCGTAGCGGCCGCGACTTTTTCCTCGGCGTATTTTCCCGCGTCGTCCTTCGCGCTGTTGGCGAGCACGCGAACCGCGGAAATATCCAGCGTTTGCGCGCCGCCGTGCGACCCGTCCTTGTGGAGCGCGTCGTTCGCAAATGGATTTTCACCGCGAGCACGAACACGAGCCGCTTTTGCACGACGTGCTTCGAGCAAGTTTTCTTCTGCGGAATGGCGCTCCGGATCCGACATGAGGCGCTAGGAATTAGCCTTCCTGAGCGCGCGCTACAAGCGGCGTCTTCACCGACAAAAAAAGGGCTATTGGCAGCCGGTGCTGCTGGGGACCAATCCGCAAGTGCCGCCGAAACAGGTCGCGAGCGTGTCGCACGACGGGATGTTGACTCCGGGAGTACACGGCTGGCCGTCGGCGATGATTTTCGGGCACGCGGCGGTGGGCGGTCCGAAAGGGG
>JBDTFL010000703.1:0-2774 GCA_039937955.1 Polyangiaceae bacterium
CCCAGTCTTCTACGTATTGGCGAATGGGGCTCGAGCCGATGAAGGCGTAGACCTCGACCGGAATTCCGGCGCGCTGAGACACCTCGATCATCGGCGTGATGTCGCCGACCACGGTGCGACCCGCGCACGCGATCTTGATTTTCATTTTGCAGTCGACCACCTCTTTGCAGAGGCGGAGCACGTCGTCGAACGCGCGCTTGGAGCTGCCGGGCAGACCGATGTCGGCTTCGTGAATGCCGAGGCTCTCCATCAAGTGGAGGATTTTTATTTTTTCGCCGATGCCTGGGTCGACCACCGAAGGATTTTGCAGGCCGTCCCGCAACGTTTCGTCGAAGACGGTAAAGCCCTTCGGAATCAGAGCGCCACGACGCTCGACTTCGTTCCAATCAAAGACGTAGTCCGCATCTCCGCTCACGGCGTCATCCTCTGCATCTGATTATAGCTCAGACCGGACCGGCTTCACCGGGACCTGGCTCCGGCGTGCCGTACATCGTTTCCGCGATCGCGAAGGTCATCGCTTCAAGTTTTTGATACGCCGAACGAATCGTCGCGACGTCGCCGCCCGCGCTCATGAGCGCGCGAAGCGCCACAGCTTGCTCTTTCGTTTCCGCGAGTGTCGTTGCGTCGACCAAATCTTTGTAACCGTCGAGCGCGGCGTCGGTCGTGTAGAGCAGCGTTTCAGCCTGGTTTTTCAGCTCCGCCAGCTCTTTGCGTTGAACGTCCGCGGTTTTGAAAGCGTCGCCTTCGATGACCAGTTTCTCGACCTCGTCTTTTCCGAGGCCGCTGGTCGGCTGCACTTTCATATTGTGGGAACGACCCGTACCGACGTCTTTTGCGTCGACACTCACGACGCCATTCGCGTCGATTCGAAACGTAACCGTGATCTTCGGAACGCCACGCGGCGCCGGCGGAATTCCGGTGAGCTCGAATTGCGCGAGGCTTCGGTTGTCGGCGGCCATGGCGCGCTCGCCTTGGAGAACGTGAACGGGGACGAAGCTCTGGTTGTCCACACTGGTGGTGAAGACCTCGCTTTTTTCCGTGGGCACTGTGGTGTTGCGCGGAATGAGCGTGGTGAAAACTCCGCCGCCCGTTTCGACGCCCAGCGAAAGCGGCGTGACGTCGAGCAAGAGCACCTCGACTTTTTCGCCGGAGAGCGCAGCACCTTGAAGCGCGGCGCCAGCTGCCACCACTTCGTCGGGGTTCACCCCTTTGTGCGGCTCGCGTCCGAAAAATTCTTTCACTGCTTTCTGTACGGCCGGCATGCGGGTCATGCCGCCGACCATGACGACGTTTTGAATTTCAGCGGCGGTGACCTTCGCGTCGGCGAGCGCTTTTTTACAGGGCTCCAGCGTTCGATCGATCAGGTCGGCGGTGAGGAGCTCGAGCTCCGCGCGCGTCATGGTCTTCACGACGTGGAGCGGTTCGCCCTGCGCGTTCACCGCGACGAAGGGCAAGTTGATTTCGGTTTCGATGGACGAAGAGAGCTCGTGCTTCGCTTTTTCTGCGGCCTCTTTCAGCCGTTGCAGTCCCATCTTGTCGGCGCGCAAATCCACGCCGTGTTGTTTTTTGAATTCGTCTGAAACTGCGTCGACGATGCGAACGTCGAAATCCTCGCCGCCCAAATGCGTGTCGCCGTTGGTGGAGCGAACCGCAAAAACCCCCTGCGCAATCTCCAAAATCGAAATGTCGAACGTGCCTCCGCCCAAGTCGTAGACGGCGATGCGTTCCGAATTTTTCGACTCGAGACCGTAAGCGAGAGCCGCAGCCGTGGGCTCGTTGATGATTCGCTTGATCTCCAATCCGGCTATTTTTCCCGCGTCTTTCGTGGCTTGGCGTTGGGCGTCGTCGAAATAGGCGGGAACGGTAATGACCGCATCGGTCACCGTTTCTCCCAAAAACGACTCTGCGATTTCTTTCATCTTCGACAAAATAATCGCGCTGACCTCGGGTGGCGACATGTCGCGTCCGGCAACGTTCACCCACGCGTCGCCGTTCGGGGCCGCTTTGATCTTGAACGGCGCCATCGTCATTTGGCGCTGCACCTCCGGTGAGTCGAACTTCTGACCCATCAAGCGCTTCGCCGCATACACGGTGTTCGTCGCGTTGGTGACGGCTTGACGTTTCGCTTGTTGGCCGACGAGCCGATCACCGGCCGTCGTGATCGCGACGATCGACGGCGTGGTGCGCGCGCCTTCCGCGTTCGGAATGATTTTGACCTCGATCTTCGCGCCGCCGACGGGCGTCTCCGCGATGGCAACGCACGAATTCGTGGTGCCCAGATCGATTCCGATGACCTTGCCCATGCGAATACGAGGTTACCGCACGCGAATGGTCAGCTCGGAAAAAATGTCGCGCCGCGCGGTGCGGTTAGCTCTGCTACGCGGGGTCGCCTTCAGGTGCGGTCTTCGGTTTTGCGACGACCACCATCGCGGCACGGACGAGCTTGTCGCCTTGCATGTAACCGGGCTGCACTTCCGAAACGACTTGTCCTGCTGGATGATCGTCGGTTTCGACTTGTTGAATCGCTTCGTGGATCGACGGATCGAACGGGTGACCCACCGCCGGAACTTTCGTGATGCCGACGCGACCGAGCGTGCCTTCGAATTGCTTCATCACCATCGTCAGGCCCTCGGCGACACCTTTAATGTCGCTGGCCCGCTGCGCGCTCGTGAGCGCACGCTCCAAATTGTCGAAGACCGGAAGAAACTCACGCAACAAATCTTCGCGACCGGATTTGCGCGCGTCTTCGATTTCGCGACGCGAGCGCTTTCGAA